>JAADFV010000122.1 GCA_013152695.1 Chloroflexota bacterium
CTATGTGGGCGTGGGTCAGCAAGATGGCATCTATCTGCTCCACAGGCAGGGGAAACGGCTCCCAGTTGCGGTCCTTCAGCCGTCTTCCGCCCTGAAACAGCCCACAGTCCACCAGGTACTGCCGTCTGTTGACCCGCAGCACAAAGCGGGAGCCGGTCACGGTTTCGGCGGCGCCCAGGAAAGTCAACGCAACGCTCATGACGTCTCTCCTTGGTTGATGTAGGGAGATGGTTCATCCCGGAAGCGGATCAGGCAAGCGCTCGAGCAAAAGTGGTGCCGGGTGCCTCGGTAGACGATGCTGCCCACTGCCTGCTCGGGCGCCACCGCCATGCCGCACACCGGGTCTGTTGGCCAGGTGATATTCACCGGCACCGGCGGTGTTTCCGGCTGGAAGCTACCGTCGCTCAGCACCAGGCAATGGAGCGCCTGGTCTAAGCCTTCTTCCGCCGGCACGACGCAAGCCCGCAGGCTGATGTAGCGATCCAGACCGGAGAGAGCCAGCTTGCGTCCCAGCATCTTCTCCACCTGGAACAGTCCGGCAGGATTGTCCATCGACACCTCGATGTGGGCCGGAGTTTCTCCGCCGGCCCGGATGGTCACCTCCTGGATAGACATAGCCGAGACGGAGTGGATGTCTGCCTTACCTCGATCGAAAGCCACCCGCCCCCGTCCTTGGGTTATGTCTGCTCCGTCGGCTACGGCCACGATGGCTCCTTCCAGGGTAAGGGGTAGCGGGATGCAGTCATGAGAAGCGATAGCCGAGAGGATGAAGCCGGCCAACACCTGGCGCTGGGCTGGATCAGGGTAGAGGTCCAGCAAATGCCTGGTCAGCACCGGCTGAGCGAGGAGCACGCTATAAGTTTCGTGGCGTTCCCGGGCTACCTGATTGCCCACGTCATGCAGCATGGCCGCGGCCAGCACGGCGACGTACGCCGCCTCCAGATCACCCGCGCCGCTCGTTACCACGTCTGGCTCGACACTTGCGGTGCCCAGTAAGGAGAGAAGCTGCAGGGCGTTCGCAGCCACCACTTGCGCGTGCATCTGGCCGTGATCGTTGAAGCCCAGCTTCTCCACGGCCATGTAGCCTGTCAGGTCCCATAGGGCGAGGACTTGAACATCGGCCAGCAGGCCAGCATAGAGACGAGCTGCTCGTGGGTAGGGTGCTGTCAATTCGGTTATCGTGCGGTCCGCAGTGTGGGCCAGCCGATGATAATCCCAGTCGAGTTGGATTCGCACGCCATGGCCGATGTGAGTGCAGGGTGATTGAAATGCTTCAGGACCGCTCACATCTCTCCCCAGGGGGCCAGGGCTTCCGTGGCGGGCACCACGGACACCACCTCGGCCTGGTAATGATGGCGGCCATCATTGCCACTGCCGGCTACGGCCTGCACCAAGTCGCTTGGCTCTACGCGCTGCGGGTCGTAAGCGGCGGCCGCAACGCCTCGCTCCAGGAAGACATCGGCCAGCAGTACCCCTTCCAGGGTGAGGAGTCCATTGCGCACCCGCATCGCACAACTCGGGCACCCCATGCCGCTGACGTGCAGGTAGGCAGCCATGGCTGTTGCCAGATCTTCCTTTTCCAGGGGTTTCTCCAACGGATCCACGTGACAGTTCTCGTTTTCCATGACAGAATGTTCCTTTCGTTGGCCTTCTATGCTCGTGGTGTCAGAAATGTCCTCTGGTAGTATACCACCGAAGGCTGGTACGTAACAGCGCCATTTGGCCTGTTGCGGATAGGCAAAATGGCGCGTTCGCGGGGAAGGCTCACCTTCCGTGAGACGTAAAACGTGAGGAATCTCAATGCGTAGTCAACACGTAGTCATCATAACGAAGGCTCCTCTCTTGCCTGAGAAAGTTATGAGGAAGCGAGCGCCTGATCGCCGATATTCTTGGCATGATTTATGAAGAAGTGTAACCTGTTCACAAAGTTCACTTCACTCATTCCTGCATCAGTGTCCAGGAATAACAGATTTAACTGAGGGTACCGCTCTTTAAGCCTTTTTTCTACCCCTTTGGCCACGACATGGTTAGCCATACACCCAAAAGGTTGCAAGCAGAGCACATCCTGAACCCCATCTTTTACAAATGCACCAATTTCCCCTGCAATCAACCACCCCTCGCCGTATTGATGTGTTAGAGTTACGATATCTTGTGCTTTCCGAGCAATATCCTCAATAGTATGATTGGGACGATAATACCGAAATCCTTCCATAACTGACTCCGTATCATCCAGAAAGGCTTGTATACATCTTTTCGCCACAAATGACAGGATCCAGGGGATATCACGCTTTCTCAAATTCGATCGGACACGTACATCTGCACTGACAAACATGCCCAAAAAGAACTCTATCAGGGGAGGGATAATCACTTCGATCTCTTGATCCATGAGCCATTGCTCAACTTTGCTATTCCCAAAAGAGTTGTACTTAACATAAATCTCGCCGACAAGACCAACTTTCGGATAACCCAGATTCTTTGTTTCGACTCTATTGAAGTCATTCACGGCCTTTTTGAGTGTGTTAAGTACTGAGGTTCTATTAAGAGGTAACGTTCCGTTTTCGAGGGGTGCCAGGTATTTGTCCGCCAACTCAAGCGCTTCACCCTTATGCAATTCCCTGATTGCTGTGGCATGATACATGGCAGACAGGGTATCCGCATAGATTATGCCCAGCAGAGCTTTGTAGGCATATCGTTTGAAATCGAGTTTGAAGCCTGGCTGCCCATTCAGCGAATGTATCCCAGATGATAACGTAACAATTGGGACATTCTCGAAGCCAGCCGAAGCAAGCGCTCTTTTTAACAAGGAAAGAAGGCTGGTGGCCCGGCATTGTCCCCCCGTTTCCCAAAAGCCGATCGCCACGTCTGACGGATCGTATTTCCCGGACTGTAATGCTTTTATCAAATCACCGATCACGATGATCCCTGGATAACATATTTCGTTGTTGATGTATTTGAGACCTACCTGGACAGATTCACGGTCAGCGGGTGGTAGAGTTTCCACCTTATAACCCAAATCCAGTAGAGGCCTGGTGAGGGGGGGTGAACAGAAATATGAAAACTGAGGGGCGATAATTGTCTTTTGCCGGTCTGTTTTTTGGTACGGTTTGATTGTCTTTCTGGCAGTATACACCCGCCCGCCTGGCCTTTCCTTCTCTTTCAACAACTCGACCATTGATCTGAGTCTGAGCCTGGTGGAGCCTGTACTCTCAATTTCATCAACTCTGATGACAGTATAATTTTTTCCATGTTCGCCTAAAATGCTTTTGACTTCGTCCACGACAATGGCGTCCGGCCCACAGCCAAAGGAATTCATTTGCACCAGTTCCACATTATCTTGTTGTCCTACCCAGCGAGCAGCATGATAGAATCTATTGGAATACTCCCACTGGGCCAGCACATGCTGGTTGTCCAAGGTTTGGTTGGGTCCCACCGGGATTGCGTCTTCGGTGATGACGTCTACGCCAAAATCGGTGAGGTCCTCTGGTACTTTGTGATTGATCAACGGATCGAGATGATAAGGGCGTCCCATCAGCAAGACTACCGGGCGTCCATCGGCACTGGCCTTATCTAGAATATCAGCGCAGATTGCCCGCACTTCTTCTTTATATTTTTGTTGGGCTTCAACGGCCCGGGCAAAGGCTCGTTTATATGTCTTGGCTTTAATCCCAAGCCCCGCCAAGTACTGGTAACACGCCTTTTTTAATAACCCTCTATCTTTGAAAGTTATCGCCGGCATGTCCAGCGGGATGCCGAATTTTCCCTCAGGATCAATGGCACTGCGCACCACATCAGGATAGCCCGCAACAATGGGGCAATTATAACTATTGACCGAGTCGGCGAACTCACTCTTTTCATAGAAGACCATCGGATAGAAGATTCTATCCACTCCGGCTTCAATGAGGTTATAGATGTGGCCATGCACCAATTTTGCCGGAAAACAAATGTTTTCGGACATGATGGTCCCGGCCCCTTTTTCATAAAGAGCATTCGTCGAGGCGTCGGAAAGCTGAACCTTGAAACCACTCTCCACGAACAGCGTATTCCAGAACGGAAAATTCTCATACAGGTTAAGCACCCTGGGAATGCCCAAAGTCAGGACGGGCTCCGAAACAGGGTCCGTCTGACGATCAAATAAGAGCTGATACTTGCGGGCAAGCAGGTTCGTCCCCTTTCTCTCTCTTTTGCCCCTATTGGTAAATATCCTCTCACACCGATTACCGGTATAGAAGACATTCTTATTCTGGAACGTCAACTTGGCAATGGCACACTTGTTTTCACAGGCCCGGCAGCGAATGAGTTTTTTTGCGTAGTCGCCAACATTCTCCAGCTTCGCCAACCCCACAAAATGACTTTCGGCCTGACCATTGTTGTTGTAGGTGTCCCGGGCGGTCAAAGCAGCCCCGTACGCACCCATGAGTTCCGCTATGTCAGGACAGAGAACTTGTTTGCCCAAAAGGCACTCCATCGCTCTGTGAATAGCCGGATTACGAAATGTGCCGCCCTGT
The DNA here is from genome assembly GCA_013152695.1 of Chloroflexota bacterium. Next base: position 4,506 of record JAADFV010000122.1, read on the forward strand.
ACAATAATATGATCGCCCAGAACAGACGTATCGGTGATTTTGAGGACCTTGTGAATAGCATTCTTAATCACAGAATAGGCCAGGCCGGCAGAAATATCGCTTACTTCAGCGCCCTCCCTCAGGGCTTGTTTTACTTTTGAATTCATAAAGACAGTACATCTGGTACCCAGATCGCATGGGGCCTCAGACATACAGGCTTTTTGAGCAAAGTCTGACACGGTATATCCCATTGACCCGGCAAACGACTCAATAAATGTACCACACCCGGAAGAACAGGCCTCATTGATTTCAATATTTTGAATGTGACCATTCTCCACGAAAATGGCTTTCATGTCCTGACCGCCAATATCTAGAATAAAGGATACCTCTTGATCAAAGGCTCTCGCCGCCCGGAAATGGGCCAGCGTCTCTACCATGCCTGTATCAAAGCCAAATGCAGTCCGAACTAAGTCTTCGCCATAGCCGGTGACCACACTCCTCGCGATACGAGGAAGGCTATCATTGTCTGCAAACAATTGCTGAATTCTCTCAAGGCCCTCCTGGACTGCTCTTAAGGCGCTGCCGTTATTATTACGATAGTGGTCGAAAACGATTCTACCATGCTCGTCGATTAACACTAGCTTAGTCGTCGTAGATCCGGAATCCACCCCCAGAAAACAGGGGTCCCCATTCAATGGCCTCACATCAATTCGATCTACCTTGTGCTGAATCCTGGTCTCCGCCCAGCGGCTAAATTCTTGCTCATCCTCAAATAGCGGCAAAAGTCTGCCTTGGTCTGTACTGTCATATTCCTGTTTGGTGGTCAGTAGATTTATTAGCTGCGTCAGTGTGAATTCTTGCTTATTTGCGTCATCTGCCAAAGCAGCGCCGATGGCGGGTAGCAATTCTGTGTTATCAGCCTCAAGGATGCTGTCCTGATCAACGTTCAACACATTCATGAAGGAGTTTTTCAAGGCCGGCAAAAATGTTAGGGGGCCACCACCCAGGAGAATCAATGGCGATGGTTTATATCCTCTTGAAAGAGTGGTTAGTGTTTGCAAGACCACCGCATTGAAAATAGAAGCGGCAATATCTTCCCGGGCGACTTCGCAGCTAAGCAAGTTTTGCACGTCGGTTTTGGCGAATACCCCACATCGTGAGGCTATAGGATAAACAGTGGTGTGTTTTTCGGCCAAAGCACTCAGCTCTGACACCGGAGTATTCAGAAGGGTTGCCATTTGATCAATGAATGCGCCTGTTCCACCCGCACAGGCCCCATTCATCCTGATATCTGGCTTTCCATCAGCGTCGAAGAAGATCATTTTTGCATCTTCGCCGCCAATGTCGATCAACGTTTTCACTTCAGGATAAAGCTGATTGACAACTTCAGCCGAAGCGACAACTTCCTGGATAAAGGGGACGTCGAATTTTTCGCTAACTCCCAACCCGGCAGAGCCAGTCACCAGGAGATTAACTTTGATGTCCCCAAGCGACTGTAACGCTTCTTGAAGAATAGCTTGCAGTGTTACCAGGGTTTCAGCATTGTGGCGACGATACTCTGAGAATATAACCTCGGCACATTGACTTAATATCACTACCTTGGCAGTTGTCGAGCCGACATCAATGCCCATTCTAAAAAGCTCAGTTTTCATGTCAGCCTCCTATCGTAACGACCCCGCGTGGGCCGGCCAGAGACCCGCGGACTCCCAGGGGGGGCTGATATGTAAGGTGAATATCTCATCGGCGCCGCGGGTGACGGCGACCTATAGCTGGACACTTACCTCACGACATATTATACCATATATGCACCTACCTCACAATATATTATACCATGGTGGAATGTTTCTCAACAGAGCCAACTGGCCTGTTGTCGAGCAGGCAAAATGGCGTATCCGCCAGAGTCGCGATAGACGATGTTCTGAATCTACTGCGCAGTTGCGCTGACCGAGGCGGCTGAAGAGCCAGTCGAGGGGGTTGCGGGTTGAGCAACTGTCCGGTCAGTTACGGGAACGATGGGTTATGTTCATAATGTGCAGGCTGTTAGGCTTCACGCCGAACGAGATAGTTGTAGGGTAACACAAACAGCACTGCCCCATACAGGCCGTAACCGATCAGCCAGAGCAGCCCCAGCAAGAAACCAGTCGTGGTCAGCGGCCAAGTGAAGCCCGGCAGCAGCGGCATCCATACCTGGTACATCGTCCAGCCGAACAGCAGGTCTCCAGCGATGCACAACACATAGGAGACCACCAACGCGACGAAGAGCGTGATGGTCACAGCCCTGAAATTGAGTGTTGCATTCATCAGGTCACCTCCAAATTAACT
>JAADFV010000123.1 GCA_013152695.1 Chloroflexota bacterium
AGCGTTTCGTGGCCATGTCAGTTGTACATTCGACCCGCTCAGGGTGACACATTGTGTTTTCTTATCCAACCAAACTTCTGTGTTTGTACTTAGGCAAAAATCAACATTAAAATTTATTGACTCCCCCCTCACATTTCTTAACAAACAAAATGGGAGTAGCTTTACGAATAAGCCACAACTTACCTTGTATTCTAGCCTCCTACGGCCCTCTCAAACCGTCTCCTTCCCTCTTCACAAAATGAAATCAAGAATAGCACTCAAGAAAGAGCCGGTCTCAGAGCTTCTTGTCGTCTCGATGGCCCTATGCTATACTTTAACGTACCGCTAGATATAGTGGGTTATAAAATTTCAAAATACAATATCTAGATATTTCTCCTCTTTTCCCCCATAGTTTTCTGGCCGAATCAGTGCCTCCCCCTATCATTGATCTCGGCTATTCCTTTCTTATCCAGGGGTTGTCATCTCAAAACCACCAAAAATGGGCATGCCCTTTCTCCTCTCAGGAAAAGTGAGGCTTCTGCCCGTCTCTTTTTTCAAAAGAACTCCTCTTCAAACTTATGAAATGTCCACATTGTGGCTATGACGGTTCGCGTGTCATTGATACACGCGATAGTGGTGATGGTATTCGCCGAAGGCGTGTGTGCAAACAATGCAATCAACGCTTCACCACCTACGAACAAGTGAATACAGCCGTACACATCGTCAAATCAGATGGACGGCGCGAACCATTCGACCGAATCAAACTCCTCAATGGCATCCGTGTAGCCAGTGCCAAACGTCCTATTGCCACCGCCAATCTCGAAGGAATCGTCGATCAAATAGAAGAATATGTTCATAATTCGGGTCGGGCCGAAATACCTAGCAAAGAAATCGGCAACATCGTGCTCAATCGCCTTAAAGCTATCGATCCTGTAGCGTACATTCGCTTCGCCACGGTCTATATGGACCTTCCCGATCTCGAAGCCGTACGTACCGAAATCGATCGCCTTATGGGTCGAGAATAATCCTTATCCCCTCCCTTTTTCCCCTTCCCCCACCTTTTTGCTAAGAGTGCACTCATGGCTGATTCTCAACGAACCCTTCCCCCATCCCTCATCCCCTCGTATGTCCGCGACGAAGCCATCCATCTATCAGAAAACAGTAGAGAGGTACTGAAACGCCGTTATCTCCGCAAGGGACTCAATGGCGAGCCCATCGAAACACCGGCAGAAATGTTTTATCGTGTGGCCAGTCATGTTGGCGAGGCCGAAGCTGTCTTTGACGGTAACGTCGAACAAGTTACGCGTAACTTCTACGATCTGCTCACACAGCTCCGTTTCTTCCCCAATTCCCCCACCTTTACCGGCGCCGGCACACCCCTTGGCCAACTCGCCGCCTGCTTTGTACTCCCTATCGAAGATGACATGGGCAAACACCCCGATGGCATCTTCCAGACCATGCGCAATGCCGCCCTCATTCAGCAAACAGGCGGCGGCAATGGTTTCAGCTTTAGCCGTCTGCGCCCACGTGGAGATTCGGTTATGACCTCCGCTGGCATCGCCACTGGCCCCATGGGCTTTCTCGAAGCCTATGACAAAGCCTTTGGGGTCATTGCCCAAGGCGGTACCCGCCGGGGGGCAAACATGGCGGTCTTACGTGTCGATCACCCTGACATCGAAGAATTCATCAGCTGCAAAGCTGAAGAAGGCACCATTACCAACTTCAACATCTCTGTTGGCGTTACTGACGCCTTCATGGAAGCGGTGATCGCCGATAAAGACTTCGATCTTGTCAATCCCCGTACCGACGAAGTCACGAAAACCGTACGCGCGCGTGATCTTTTTGAAAAAATCGCCACCTATGCCCACCGCAACGGTGAACCCGGCATACTCTTCCTCGATGCAGCCAATCGTACCAATCCTGTTCCTCATCTTTACGAACTGGAAGCAACGAACCCCTGCGGTGAACAATGGCTGGGGCCATACGAAAACTGCTGTCTCGGCTCCATCAATCTCGCCCAACACGTCACAGCCGCTGGCGAAATCGACTGGCTCCTTTTAGAAAAAACTGTCACCGAAGCAACGCACTTCCTCGACAATGTCGTCGAAGCCAATGCTTATGTGCCTGCCGTTCCCCAACTGAAAGAAGCGGCCAAGCGCGTGCGCCGTATCGGCCTGGGCATTATGGGTCTGGCCGATGTCATGTACCAGCTTGGGGTACGCTACGGCTCGGATGAATCTTTGGAGCTGGCCTCCCAGATCATGGAATTCGTCCGTTTCCACAGCATGCGGGCCTCTATCGAACTGGCACGACAGCGCGGCCCCTTCCCTGCCATTCGCGGCTCCATTTACGATCCCACCAACCTCAAATGGGAACCCCCCACCCCTCTCAACCCCTACACCCGGGACTTTGGGCGTCCTCCCCTCAATTGGGACGTCATCGTTGCCGGTTTGATGACCCATGGCATCCGCAATGGCGCCCAAACAACCATCGCTCCCACCGGCACCATTGGCACTGTCACCGGATGTGAGGGCTACGGCTGTGAACCAGTCTTCGCCTTGGCATACACCCGTTATGTCAAAGAAAAAGAGGGAGATGTACCTCTCACCTACGTCAGCCCCCTCTTCATGAAAGCTCTTGAGAACGTCGATATCGTCGGTAGTGAACGCCAACGCATCATCGATCAGGTCATTCATGCCGGTTCCTGCCAACAAATCGAAGAACTCCCCGAAGCCCTGCTCCATACCTTTGTCGTCAGCCAAGACGTTGTACCCGAAGAACACGTGATGATGCAGGCGGCATTACAACGCTTCGTCGACAACAGCATTTCCAAGACCTGTAATTTCCCACCTGATGCCACAGTCGATGACGTAAAAAAGGCATACGAATCTGCCTGGAAACTGGGCTGCAAAGGCCTGACTGTCTACGTAACAGGGAGCCGCCAGGAGGTTGTCTTGGAAACCAATGCTACCGCTGAAGCCAAGAGCAAACAAAATGGCACCGTTCCCCCCACTACGGAAGCGGTTATCCATCCCTTGCCCACGCCTGTTCCCCGCCGCAAACATCGCCCCACCCATCTTCATGGCATCACCTACCGGCAGGCAACGCCGGTCGGTACAGCCTACATCACCGTCAACAGCACCAACGATGGTGAACCTTTCGAAGTATTTCTAAACGTAGGGAAAGCAGGATCGGATGTAGCTGCTGTGGCCGAAGCTCTGGGACGGCTGATGAGTTACATCTTGCGTATGCCCAGCCCCCTTTCTCCCAACGAGCGCTTGCAGCAAATCGTTTACCAGCTCGGAGGTATTGGTGGAGGCCGTCCTCTGGGATTTGGCCCCCAGCGAGTGCGTTCTCTCCCCGATGCCCTCGCCCAAGTTCTCACTGAACACCTGGAAAAAGCAGAGCTGGAAGCAATCACCAAACCTGCTCCCGTTCCCTCGGAGCAAATGGAATTACCCCTCTCCCAAATTGGCGATCTCTGCCCCGAATGTGGACAAGCCACGTTGATGTATGTCGAAGGCTGCAAAAAATGCATCAACTGCGGCTATAGCGAATGCTAGCCCCACCCTCTCGCCAAACCCACACAAACACCCCCTCAATGATGAGCTCTCCCCCGCTGGTCGGTACCCTCACGGAATCTACTCAACTTACTTTCGCGCCCTTCGCCCAGCGGATGCGCGCCGCAGGCTTGCCAGAAATCGTTATCACCACCTTCCGTTACTATTACGAGCAACTCGTCGCCGGTGAAACGGGACTCATCCCCGAAGATACGATCCGGCCGGTAAAGCAGGTACCCGATGCCGACACCTTCGCCCCTACCCTCGCGGAGCAGGGTGCTGCGGCCCTCCCACACACGGTCATGATCAAACTGAACGGGGGATTGGGGACGACCATGGGCTTACAAGGCCCAAAATCTTTACTCGTCGTAAAAAAGGGACTTTCCTTTCTAGATATCATCGCCCATCAAGCTCGCCTCGCCAACATTCGCCTTGTTCTTATGAACAGTTTCAGCACACGCGAGGCATCATTACAAAAACTGCGAGCCTTTCCCGAACTCTGGGCCGATATTCCCCTGGATTTTCTACAGCACAAAGTCCCCAAAATCGACCAGGCAACTCTGGCACCGGCGAGATGGCCGCGAAACCCCCAGCTCGAATGGAATCCCCCCGGCCATGGCGAGATTTATACAGCCCTGATGACCAGCGGCATGCTCGACCAATTATTAGAGCACGAGATTCATTACGCCTTTGTCTCCAATGTCGACAACCTGGGGGCAGTGATCGATTTACGCATTCTCGGCTACTTTGTCGAAAACCGCCTGCCTTTCATGATGGAGGTAGCGGATCGCACTGCCATCGACCGTAAAGGTGGCCATCTCGCCCAAAAGCCGGATGGCCAACTCATTCTTCGTGAGTCCGCCCAGTGCCCAGAACAAGACCGCGATGCCTTCCAGGATATCCATCGTCATCGCTACTTCAATACCAACAACATCTGGTTGGACCTGCGCGCGCTCAAACAGAAACTTAGCGAAACCAAGGGCATCCTCGGTCTCCCGATGATTCGCAACCGCAAGACAATCGATCCGCGTGATCCTTCCTCTCCGCCTGTTTACCAACTTGAATCCGCCATGGGTTCAGCGATAGCCATTTTTAGTGGTGCCTCTGCCATTCGCGTACCCCGTACCCGCTTTGCACCGGTCAAGAATACCAATGATTTGCTTACAGTTCGTTCCGATGTTTACATCTTGACCGAGGATTACCGGCTGACCCCCAACCCCAAACGCATCCAGGCCCCACCTATCGTCGATTTGGATACACGTTATTACAAACACGTCGATGATTTGGAGCAGCGTTTTCCGGCCGGGCCTCCTTCTCTACTCTCCTGCCAACGCCTGGTGGTGCGGGGAGATGTGCGCTTTGGTCGAGGCGTGGTTTTACAAGGTGATGTCCTCATCGAGAACAATGATGAGACGCCGTTACAACTCGCCGATCATATCTTGATTTCGGACTAAGTGGGCATGATTGCCACCCATCTCGACCGGGTTTCAGTGACCTATCTCAGTGAGCCCGTTTTCGAAAATCTTTCCTGGCAGATTCATGACGATCGCTGTGTGGGGCTGGTCGGGCCTAATGGCAGTGGCAAGAGCACTCTCCTCAAGCTGATTGCCGGTCAGCTCCGTTCAGACACGGGTTTCATCAACCATCGTCCCGGCCTGGAAATCGGCTATCTTCCCCAACATCCCCAGTTCGATCCCCAAGGCACCGTTCTCGAGGAAGCGCTTTCCGCCTCGCAAGCACTGTCGCAGGTCGAAGCCGATCTTGCTCGTGTAGAAGAGAGACTGGCAGATCCCGCCGTCTACGAAGACGAAAAACGCCTGAACCGTGCCCTCGCCCAACAAGCGCGCTTGCTGGAAAAATTTACTGCCCTGGGTGGGCCCGGCTACGAAAGCCGCTGTAAAGCGGTTCTTTTCAGCCTGGGCTTCCGCGAAACAGACTTGAACCAGAAGCTGGAAAACCTCAGTGGGGGGCAAAAAAAGCTGGTGGGGCTGGCAAAGCTCTTGATTTTACGCCCTCACCTCCTCCTTCTGGATGAGCCTGACAACCATCTCGATCTGGCAGGAAAGACCCTGCTCGAAACACTGTTGCAAGATTACAGCGGTGGCGTGATCATCGTCTCGCACGATCGTTATCTCCTCGATGTCGTTGCTGATGAAATTGTCGAGCTCGAAAATGGTCGTCTTACGCACTATGCTGGCAATTATTCGGAGTATGCCTTCGAAAAACAGCGCCGGCTCTTACAGCAACAACACCGCTACCAGGTGCAGCAGCGGGAAATTTCGCGACTGGAAGAAGCAGCTAATCGCCTCCTGACCTGGGGGCGTGCTCATGATAACGAAAAGCTGATCAAGCGCGGTAAAAACATTCTTAAACGTATCGACCGTATCGACCGGGTTGATAAACCTGTCTTGGAACGTAAGCGCATGCGTCTGGAACTCAAAGGTTGGCGGGGAAGCAATAAAGTGCTGGAGATAACGAACCTCAGCAAGGTTTTTCCGGACAAATCGCGGCGAGCAGGAGAAGAAAAATGTCTTTTTTCCGGTATCAATCTGCTGATCTGGCACGGAGAACGGGTAGGCTTGGTTGGAGCAAATGGTGCCGGCAAATCCGTACTCATCCGCATGATCCTGGGAGAAGAAGCGATTTCGGGAGGAGAAATCAAGCTCGGCCCGAGTGTCAAGGTGGGTTATTATGCCCAGGAATACGAAACGCTCGACCTTTCGCAAACGCCCCTCGAGGCGGTACGGCTGGCACGCAGCATTAGCGAAAGTGCTGCGGTCAGTTTCCTGGGGCGTTTCTTGTTCAGTTATGAGCAGGTCAGCAGCCCCATGTCCAACCTCTCCGGCGGCGAACGGAGCCGTATGCAACTGGCGTTGCTCATGCTCTCGGATGCCAATTTCCTCTTACTCGATGAACCCACGAACAATTTGGATATCAGCTCGGCAGAAGTGCTGGAACAAGCTCTGGCCGAGTTTGAGGGAACAGTCCTCGTGATCTCGCACGATCGCTATTTTCTTGATCGTGTTACCGGACGCGTAGTGGAGCTGGCCGAGGGTATGCTCCACGAGTACACAGGCAATTACAGCGATTACTTGTTGGCCAAGACCAGAAATTCATCCTCATAAATACCGCCCTCTCCCTTCGTTCTCAACCGGCCCTTGCTTGTGAATAGCGTGGGAAAGCAAGGACGATTTGTCCCAGTTAGAACAGGCGGCAAGCTTTGCAAAAAACAATAAGCTCCGGTCTAAGGCGACC
>JAADFV010000124.1:0-11433 GCA_013152695.1 Chloroflexota bacterium
AACGCCACCACTCACAGCGTAGCCGTGTTCGGATATGAGACAGAGCCGAACGAAAAATCTGCCTGGAAACGCTTTCTCCCCTTCATGCGGCAGTAGCAGGCCGTGAATGCACGGCGGGTCTAACACGCACTGCACCGGATCGGGCTACGCCCGCGCGGTCAAGCACGCGATCTCAAGGTGTGTGGCTCGTCAATTTCAAAAGTTGTCGAATTGGCCCGCCCGACCGGTGAGTGTAGTCGTTAGTCGTTAGCGCTGGTCTTCAATTCTGACAGCAAGTTGCTGGCGGCTCATGCACTTTGGCCCGAGGAGAGCGGCTTTCGGGCCGGGGGCGGCGGGTGTGAAAGGTAGTTTGCGTATGACATGAAGTCCGTGTTATCATGTTTGTATGATACGGTCATTCAAGGATGCAGCCACAGAAGACATCTTCAATGGTGTCAATTCGAAAGCTGCGCGGAAGGCTTGTCCTCGATCTCTATGGAAAATCGCAGCCAAAAAACTGGATCAGCTTGACTCCGCCGAAGCGTTGAATGACCTACGCATCCCGCCAGGCAATCGTCTGGAAGCGCTGAAAGGCGAGCGAGAAGGCCAATACAGTATTCGCATCAATGAGCAATATCGGATATGTTTCTTCTGGACGAATGCCGGAGCGGAAGAAGTTGAAATTACAGATTATCACTGAATAGAAAAGGTAATGATAATGGTCAGAGTGCCAACCAACCGCCAACCGACGCATCCCGGAGAGATTCTGCGGGAAGAATTTTTGCAGCCCATGGGCATCACGCAGCGAGAATTAGCTGCCGGGATTCATGTGCCCTATCAGCGCGTGAATGAACTGATTAACGGCAAGCGGGGGATTACGCCAAGCACCGCCTTGCGTTTGGCAAAGTACTTTGGCACAACGGCAGGATTTTGGATGAACCTGCAACTACGCTGGGATCTGTATCAGGCCCAGCAGAAGGAAGCAAAGCAGTTGGAAGAGATTGAACCGCATCTGGCTCTGTCCTGAAGATATAGCTACGTCCCTGCGCTTTTGCCAAGCAGTCTTGTTCACAACCAAATTTTCAAACCATTTTTCCGTCCAGCGCCGGGTCTTCGTACATGCCTGGTGCTAACACTGCGTGTAGGGGACAGGCTGCCGCCCGCGGGTTCAGGCCCGCGATGCGTGCATGTGCGGCGGCTCGGGCCTCGGGCGTGGGCCGGACGGGCCGCCCGCCGCTGACGCAGGTCGTTGTGCGGCTTACATATAATGTCATAACAGCGCAATTCATCCTGAAATTTATACAGAAACATGGCGAAGAAAAGATCAAGAAAAAAGAAACGAATCTCAAAAATAGATTCACTAACCCCGGTTTATGTAACTCAATACGAAGTCACAGACGAACCGATTGAGGAACGCGCTTACCGTCGATTGCCAAAACATATCAAAGAGAAACTCGAAAGGCTATATCAAGAAGCTCAATGGAAGCCGCAAGAAGCTATCCCTGAACTGCTTGAGTTGCAAAGAAAATATCCGCACGTACCGCAAATTTACAATTATTTAGCTGTTGCATATTCGAGTGCAGGAGATAACGAGAAAGCAGAGAGTATAACGCAAGAGAATATTCGCAAGAATCCCAATTATTTGTTTGCGAGAGTGAACCAAGCTCAGATATGTTTAGCAAAGAAAGAGTACGAAAAGATTCCTGAAATCTTTGATCATAAGTATGATTTGAAAATGCTGTATCCAAATCGGAAAAAGTTTCATATTTCTGAAGTGGCAAATTTCATGGGGATAATGGGATTGTACTTTTACAGAACTAATCAGCGTGAAATTGCAGAGAAGTACAATGAAATTGTGCAAGAAATCGCTTCGGACTTTCCGATAGCAAGGTGGTTGAACCGAGAATTGAATCCAGGGATCACGACACGCGTTTTGAAAAAATTATTGGGTGAAAAATCAAATGAATAAAAGAAAAAGCCGCACAATCCAGCGTTAAGCCGACCCGCCTTCGGCGGTGGGTATGCGGCGCGGAATTCACCAGCCACGATATTCGTGAAAGTTTCTTGGACTGCCAGAGACGGCGGGCGGGTGATGCTCCCGTTAGTGCCGCAAATTCCTTGACTCGGTTCCAGCTTGTGTTGGTAGAGTTGAATTTGAAGCCCGGACCAGGTTTTTCCAGGGTGAGTGGGCAGGCAGGAGCTCCTGATAGACGCTTCATATACTTTACTAATGTAATCCTAATGCCGGGCATATACTTAAAGGGTACCATCGATTTAGATACGTTTGCGACTGAAGCACAGGCGAGTCTTGAGCTTGCCTTCAAAATAGGCTATTGTTCATTGGCAAACGTTGATCAAAACCCAAACTTTTATAGCAATCATAGATATTGTTAATTCAGAGGAGGTTCTCCACGAATGGCTAAAATTGTAGGTATTGACTTAGGCACAACCAATAGTGTAATCGCCGTGATGGAAGGCGGTGAGGTGACCGTAATTCCGAATGCGGAAGGCGGACGCACCACACCATCGGTGGTTGCCTTTAATAAAAATGGGGAACGACTGGTAGGCGCGACAGCCAAGCGCCAGGCCGTTGTCAACCCCGAAAACACATTCTATTCCATCAAACGCCTGATGGGGCGTCGCATCGACGATCCCGAGACGATCCGGACAAAAGAAATGGTATCCTATCGTATCGTTGCTGGCCCGCATCAGGATGCGCGCGTTGAGGTCCCCGTCAAGGGCAAGACTTATACCCCCCAGGAAATCAGCGCTATGATTTTGGGCAAGCTCAAAAAAGATGCTGAAGCTTACCTGGGCGAACCTGTGACGCAGGCGGTGATCACGGTGCCGGCTTATTTCAACGATAGTCAGCGCCAGGCCACCAAGGACGCAGGTAAAATTGCCGGACTTGAGGTATTGCGCATCATCAACGAGCCCACTGCCGCAGCGCTGGCCTATGGTCTCGATAAGAAGAAAGAGGAGACCATTCTCGTCTTTGACCTGGGTGGTGGTACCTTCGACGTCTCTGTACTGGAAGTCGGCGAAGGTGTGATCGAGGTGCGGTCTACGGCCGGCGACACCCACCTGGGTGGCGACGACTGGGATGAGCGCATCGTACGCTGGATCATCGACGAATTCAAGAAAGACCAGGGCATCGATCTAAGCAATGATCGTCAGGCCCTGCAACGGCTACGTGAGGCCGCGGAAAAGGCAAAGATCGAACTTTCAAATGTAAAAGAGACCGAGATCAACCTACCTTTCATCACCGCGGACTCTTCTGGCCCCAAACATTTACAGCTCAAACTTTCCCGCAGTAAATTCGAACAGATTACCGAAGACCTTGTAAAACGCTGCCGCACTCCCTTCGAGCAAGCGCTGCGTGATGCAAATCTGAAAACCGGCGACTTGAACGAAGTCATCCTCGTGGGTGGTGCCACCCGCATGCCCATGATTCAGGACCTGGTACGTAGCTTGACCGGCAAAGAGCCCAACAAGAGCGTCAATCCTGATGAGGTCGTGGCAGTCGGCGCCGCCATTCAGGCCGGTGTCTTGGGTGGCGATGTCAAAGATGTGTTGCTGTTGGACGTAACGCCATTGAGCCTGGGTGTCGAAACCCTGGGTGGTGTCATGACCGTCTTGATCCCGCGCAACACCACCATTCCCACCCGCAAGACCGAGGTCTTCAGCACGGCCGAAGACAACCAAACCGCAGTCGACATCCATGTCTTGCAAGGCGAGCGCCCCTTAGCACGTGACAACAAACTGCTGGGTAACTTCCGCCTCGACGGCATACCCCCGGCGCCGCGTGGTGTTCCTCAGATCGAAGTCACCTTCGATATCGATGCCAACGGCATTTTGAACGTCACGGCCAAAGATAAGGCCACAGGCAAAGAAACGAGCATCAAGATTACCGCTTCCACCAATCTCAATGAAAGCGAAGTCGAGCGCATGGTGCGCGAAGCCAAAGAGCATGAGCGCGAAGACGAAGAGCGCCGACAGTTGATCGATGCCCGTAACACAGCCGATAGCGTTATCTACGCCGTTGAAAAGAGCATCAAAGAACTGGGTGACAAAGTTCCTGCTACCGAACGTAGTCAGATCGAAAATACGATCAACGATCTGAGAGAAGCCATGAAAGGCGAAGATACTGCCCGCATCCGCTCGCTTACCGAACAGCTACAGCAAGCGAGCCATGCCCTCAGCCAGCAGCTCTACCAGAGCCAACAAGGGGCTGAGCCCTCAAGCAATGGCGGTTCTGCGGCTCCGGGCGGCGAAGAGACGGGTGAAGAAGATGTGGTGGAAGGTGACTTCCGCCAGGTCTAAAACCCCGACCCGGCATTTCTCAGCACCATGATCTGAGACAGACCGCATATTTACGCACCCTCAACCAGGGCGGGGTTTTATCCCCGCCCTTTCCTTAGGTTATACTCATGCAAGCATACGATCCCTGGCGACGAACACGTATTCCCAAGCACCGCCGTGTCCGGATTCCCGTACGGCGGCCGGGTGAGCCTCCGTCACGCCCACAAGAGGACGTGGTCGAGACGGAAGCACCTCTGCTCTCGCCCCCATCTCAAGTTACTCCTGCCGAGGAAATTATCCAAGCTAAAAACATTTCTCCCACCCCCCTAAAAATTTCTGAAAACGAGCAAGGCTGGAAAGAACGCTACATGCGTTTGCAGGCGCCAACATCAGGCAGCGCCTGGAAAAACGCGCCGAGGCTGAAGCCGCCCAACAAGTACAGACTTTAATCAACGACTTATTACCCGTCATCGACAATCTCGAGGCCGCCCTTGCTCATGCCGATACTGCTGATCCCGAATACTTACGGCAAGGTGTCGAGTTGACCTTACGTTTATTATTGAACACACTGGCTCAATATGGCGTTACGCCTATCGAGGCGGAGGGTAAGCCCTTCGATCCTCGCTACCACGAAGCTGTTGGCCCCTTGCCCAATAGCGATGTTCCTGAAGGACACGTCGCCAAAGTACTACGGAAAGGCTACATGCTTCATGATCGGCTCTTGCGGCCAGCCAAGGTTTTGGTGGCAGCCTGATTCTTTTGCCAAGTAATCAGCCTTAATTTAAACTGCCTGATAAAGGAGAGCTATGGAATATAAAGATTATTATAAAATCCTCGGCGTTCCCAAAAACGCCACAGACAAAGAAATACGTAAAGCGTACCGCAAACTGGCGCGTAAATACCATCCCGACGCCAATCCAGGCGATAAAACCGCCGAAGAACGCTTCAAGGAAATAAACGAAGCTCACGAAGTGCTTTCGGATCCAGAAAAGCGAGCAAAATATGACCAATTTGGCTCGCAATGGCAACACTTCGCCAAGGATGGCGGCGGCTCGGTCGATGACTTCTTCCGCCAGTGGGGGAAGGGCCAACGTCCCCAAGGCGGCACTTACACGCGCACCGTTTCGCCAGAAGAATTTAGCGAGATGTTCGGTGGCGGTATGGGCGGTTTCTCTGATTTCTTCGAAACGCTCTTTGGTATGGGCGGCGTTCAGAGCGGCGGTTTCGATCCCTTTGGTGGCCGCACAACCACTGCCAGCCGTCGTACTCGTCCCACGCGAGGGCGTGACATCGAGCACCCCCTGGAAATCACCCTGGATGAGGCCTACCGGGGGGCGACACGCATCCTGCAATTGGATGGCGAACGTCTGGAAGTGAAGGTTCCCCGCGGCGTCAAAACAGGCTCACGTGTACGCGTCTCCGGTAAGGGCGCGGCCGGGCGTGCTGGCGGCCAGCGCGGCGATCTCTATTTGCGCATTACCGTTCTGCCCCACCCCCTCTTCCAGAGAGAAGGGGATAACCTGCGCCTGAAACAGCACGTTGATTTATACACCATGTTACTGGGGGGCGAAGTCCAGGTTCCTACGCTCGACCGTCCTGTGATGCTCACCATTCCTCCGGAGACACCCAACGGCAAAGTATTTCGTCTGAAAGGCTTGGGCATGCCGCAGTTACGCCACCCAGATCGGCGCGGGGATCTGTATGTGGAAGTGGAGGTTGATCTTCCCAAGAATCTCAGTCCTCGCGAAAAAGAACTCTTCCAGGAATTACGGGCGTTACGTTCGGCCTGAAGTCACTACGATGGTGTGTCCTCCACCCAGACTTCATGGCCGGAACGCCCGTCGATTTCCGGCCCGATGTAGCCTTCTTCTTCGAGTTGCTCCATGAGCTTGGCTGCACGCGTGTAGCCGATTTGCATGAGTCGCTGTAAAGCAGAAGTACTGATACTTTGTCGGCCGCGAATCATTTCTACGGCTTTGCGCAGCATGTCGTCTGCGATAGATTCTTCTACGAGTAATTGGCTCCAGGGGTAGCGGGGTTGGCTGGGATCATGATCGGGCTGGGGTCCGTTATCCTTCCACCACTTCACGAGGGCATCGATTTCCTTATCGCTAACAAAACAGCCCTGAATACGCCGTAACTTGGCGCTATCGGCAGTCATAAGCAGGCCATCGCCTCGTCCCAACAGTTTTTCTGCTCCCGGTTCGTCGATAATTACCCGTGAATCGATTTGACTGGTGACAGCAAAGGCAAGCCGGGCCGGGAAGTTGGCCTTGATCAGTCCCGTTACCACATCCACAGAAGGGCGCTGTGTAGCAATGATGAGATGGATGCCGGTGGCGCGGGCCATTTGCGCCAAGCGAACGAGCTTGGCTTCGATGCTTTCGGGGGCCCGCAGCATCAAATCGGCCAATTCGTCGATGATCATGACGTAATAAGGCAGTTGTGCGCTTGGTTTCACCTTTTCGTTGTAACTTTCGATGTTGCGTACGCCAGCCTGACTGAATGTGCGATAGCGCTCATCCATTTCGATCAATAACCAGCTAAGGGCGCCGTCGGCATGCTCGGCATCGGTCACGACTGGAGCCACGAGATGAGGAATGCCATTGTAGCCGGGAAGTTCCACCCGTTTGGGATCGATGAGGATGAGCCGCAGTGTGTCCGGGGTGTTGTTGAGGAGGAGAGCGCAGATCATGGCATTGCTAGCTACGGATTTCCCCGAGCCTGTAGCGCCGGCAATCAGTAAGTGGGGAAGCTGGTGCAGGTCAACGGCAACGGCTTCGCCGCTCACATCGCGGCCGATAGGAATGGCCAAAGGGCTGGCAATACTGCGAAATGCTCTCGATTTGAGGACACCACGCAAACCAACGAGAGACAACTGCTTGTTAGGTATTTCGATACCCAGGTAGGGACGACCAGGAACCGGGGCTTCGATGCGGATGGGGCTGGCGGCAAGGGCCAGGGCGAGGTCGTCGGCAAGACTAACGATTTTGCTCACCCGAACCCGCTGGCTGCGGCCCGCCCGCTCAATAATCCCCGGCTGTACACCAAACTGAGTGACAGCCGGGCCGACATTGATATCGACGACTTCGGCCGGGATACCGAAGCTGGCCAGGGTGTCTTCGATCATGCGTGCCTGGATTTGCGCCTGCTCCATATTGGAACCGATGCTATCTTCGGTATCGAGCAAGCCCAAAGGCGGCAGGCGTTTGGAACGCCGGCGAGCGGGGGACGGAGCAGGGGAACGAGCGGGAGTTTTTGCGGGAGGGCGAGGTTTTTTGGGGCGACTGCGTTTTGGTGCCGGCGCGGGCTTGTTCGCCGGCGCGGGTTTGTTTGCTGGCGCCGGCTGTGATGAGGGTTTGGGCGAGTGTGGTCGTTGGGGTTGAGACGGTGCTTGTCGCGCTTTTTTGCGCGCAGGAATGACGATTTCGTACGGCCAGACCGGCAAATCGAGCATGCGCAGGGGCGTATAGATGATCACCAAGGCCAGTCCCGACAGGGTTAGCAAGATCAAAATCACCCAAGCGGGAAGGGTACCTACTGTGCCCAGCAGGAGTTCTGCCAACGACCATCCGATCAATCCCCCCCCTTTTCCTTGCAAAATCATGCCATAGGAGTCGGGGCCATAACGGATATGAAGCAAGCCCGCGCCTCCCCAGAGCAAGAGCTGGAGCCCTAAAAGGGCTTCAGGATACCAGTGTGGGCCCAATAATTTGTTAGCAACACGCCGAAGTGCCAGATAAGCGCCCAGGAGGGAGATGGCTAAAGCGAGGGGAATCGCCGCCCATCCTGCCAGAAAAATGAGAATATCGGGTCCGCGCCCCGGCTGGATGCTGTCGAGCAACGCCAGCACGCCGACCGTGAATACGATCAGTCCAAACACCTCGCGTTGTCGTTGTTCGACATCAGGTGGAGTCATGATAGGGGTGGGGGAATGAAGAAGAAAAGAAGCCGGGATTGGCGGTGTCTGCCGGCCTTAGTGAGGAACTGGTTCCCGCGGCATTTCGGGGGTAGTTGAGCCATTATTTTCGGGGGCATGATTCGTTTCCATTTCCGCCAGGGTGCGAGCTACCTCCGAAATAGCGATCCGCTGTTTTCGATACAAATCTGACTCGCTCATTGCCAGGCGATTGGCCACTTCGCGCACCCGTTTACCTTGTAAGAATTTGAGATCGAGGATGTTGTAAAGCAACCACTGTGAGGTGGTCATCTGGCGTTCGCCGGGCGGTCGTTGTTGTTCGATGGCTTTCTGAAGTACGGCGCGTAGGGCGCGTGTAGGGGAATCATCGTGCTCGGCCAGCATCTTTTTCACAACATTCAAGCTCAGCAACGGGCTGTTACTGAGTTTGGGGCCACCCCAGATGTGATTCAGAGCTTCGCGTACCCATTCTGTAAATTCAGGAGAATCAACCAGGGGCTGGGGGGAGGTTTTCGAGGTAGAAATAACGTAGGGCACCGTGCCGCGCAGGGCTTGCATCACTTCGATATCAGGTAAAATGGGTCGTAAAGCAGCAAAGACATCGAGTTGTAAGCGTCGATCTTCGACGGCAATTTCGGCGCGTCGTAAAAGATGCTGGATGACGGCCTGGGTTTCATCGTCGAGGTTATCCAGATTGAATATGGGCATGCGAAAAACGATGATTCCCATAGGGCGTTCACTGTGACGATTGATCAGGCTACGAACGATGTAACCATTGACCTGATGAAAATTGTTGTCCGCCTCTTCGCTCATGAGCAAGGTTTGCACTTCGGGGAGGGAAAGGGCATGGTGAGCGCTGGTTTCACTCCCTACCACGGCCTCCAAACGAACATCTTTCTCCCCGGGCAGCGCCACAAATCCCTCGGTGACTTGCAGCATATCGCAGATGCTAATCAGCACATTTTCCAGAAACTGACTGAGGTCACCACTGGTCATGAGCCGGACATCGAGGGTGTGTAGCCACTGAACTTCTTCGCTTTCGCTGCGGTAGAGAAGGCGATCAATCCAGGGCTGAAAGACATTCAAAAGTACCTGGGCCAGGACAATCGTAGCTACAACAAAGAAGGTGAGGGCCGTATCGGGGGGAAGGCCGAGAATCGCTTCGACTTTGGGCACACTGAGCATGAGTCCCACGACGATGACCGCCACCAGTGTGCCTCGCAGCAGGAAATAAACCATCTGGCGTTTGACGACGCGATCGGGCGAGAGTACGCCGTAGTAGGCGACGCTATAGGCCATGACCACAATCATGATGCCCACGGCCACATTGGCAATGCTGGCAAGTACTAAAACGACAGCGGGCGAAGTATTGCCGGCGCGCGAGGCGAGGATGAGGTAGGGAAATACACCGAGACCGGGTGCGGCGAAGCTCCACAAAAGGTAGTTGAGTCGGCGGCGCGAGGCGAGGCTGCGAGCATAGGAGCGTGCCACCAGCAGATTTCGTCCTCCCCACACGGTGGCAATGACAAAATACAGGGTAAAGAGAGGGAAGAGTTGGCCGGGCTGCAGATAGGTAACGGGAACTCCACCCGTGGGGGCTTGCACTAAAATGTCGGAACGTGTGGCGAGAAAAGCGAAAACAGCACTAAGGGTGTAGGCAATGCGTGTGATCCATTTCCAGCGCCGGCGATCCGATTGCAGACGCGTGGCCAAAAGCACCGAACGCGAGAAATGTAAATAGGCAGCCGGCACCAGGGCAATGCCCAGCCATTGGAAGCGCAGCCATTTTTCCTGCCATTCGACGCGGGGAATGACAATATCGCCGGAGTAGACGATAAGCACCCCTAAAAGTAAAAGCGCGAAGGAACGGCCTACCCGGCTATGATGATTGTAGGTAACAATGTAAACGAATAATGAAAAGCTAAGAATGAGGATGGCAGAAGAGAGAATCAGGTTGCCAAGTTCCAGAAAACTTAGGAGATCAGGAATTGGGAAAAGTGACATAGGTCTAATGACTACTGTGGGTACCCCCCGGAATGTTGTTTTCTGCCGGTGCTACCCTATTTTTAGGGCAGGCTCGGAAGGAGAAGTTTGCTTGGGTTCGCTGTAACCGGAGCGAAGTTTGATGGGTTCAGGTGTGGTTTTACGCAAGCGGATATTCAGGAATTCTACAAAAATGGAGAAGGCCATGGCAAAGTAAATATAGCCTTTGGGGATGTAGAAATCGAACCCTTCGGCAATGAGAGAGACGCCAATGAGAAGAAGGAAGCTGAGAGCGAGAACTTTGATGGTGGGGTGTTGTTCCACAAATAGGCTGATCGCGTCTACCGAAAGCATCATCACGCTCACAGCCAATATGACGGCTATGATCATGATTGAGACATGTTCGACCATGCCGACGGCAGTGATCACAGAATCGAGAGAGAAGACGACATCCAATAAGGCGATTTGGATAATAACGCCGGCAAAAGAAACCGGCGCTCTCGCCGCAGCATGCCCTTCTTCGCCTTCTAACTTTTCGTGGATTTCGTAGGTGCTTTTAGCCAGGAGAAATAGTCCTCCCCCGATCAAAATCAAATCCCGACCGGAAAAGTGCTTGCCGAAAATCGAAAAGAGAGGTTGGGTGAGATGGATCATCCAGGCCAGGGATAGCAGGAGGAGGATACGTGTGCCCATGGCCATCAGTAAACCAACATGTCGCCCCCGCGCCTGTTGATGCGTAGGAAGTTTGTTCGAAAGAATGGAGATAAAAATGATGTTATCAATCCCCAGAACAATTTCGAGCGCGGTCAATGTGATTAGTGCAATCCAGGATTGGGGGTCATTTATCCAGGCCATGTCAATATCCTTGAAATAGATGGGAGGGGGTAATGGGTAGCTTATAGCGAGGATGTGCCATCCTTCATCTTAGCAGGATGTTGCAAGCGCTGTCAAAGCGACTCTCTTGTTTGAGACTGTATCAATTTAGTCGGCGCGGACAAAGTGCGGCGGTTCCTTTTGTAAACCGGGAAACCAGAAAACCGGTAAACCGGGACTTGGCGCCCTGGTTTACCGGTTTTCTGGTCTTCCGGGCTACAGATAGTCTATGTGTACAGAATTTCCTAACAAATACTCCCTTACACTGCCTTTCTGAGCAGCTTTTTGAAGGCAACACCCAGCAAATGGATACGAATATCGATACGATAGGACCCATTGCGGTGCCAATTCTAGCGGAGAATCTAGCGATTTATTGA
>JAADFV010000124.1:11464-15869 GCA_013152695.1 Chloroflexota bacterium
CGTTTCCTGTTCATGTCAGTTGTGCATTCGACCCGTTCAGGGTGACACATTGTGTGTTCTAATCCAACTACACTTCTGTGTTTGCACTTAGAGGCATCTCAGGGACAATGGTGGTGATTTGATTGTGCCTTGGAGGATAAAAACATTTATAATGACGGCATAGGTCACGACCTCCTTTTGAGGCAATAAGGAAAGAACAATCATGTCATCACCTGACATTTCTCGATCATTTCATATTCGTAACAGTACCTGGATGTGGGGTAGCCGCACTTACATTATGGGCATTCTCAATGTCACGCCTGATAGCTTTTCGGGGGATGGTTTGCTGCAAGCTCAGGAGTTTGTACCAGCAGCGTTAGCCCAGGCCGAGCAAATGATTGCGGAAGGGGCTGATATTTTGGATGTGGGGGGGGAGAGTACTCGTCCGGGATCAGCCCCGGTCGAGGCTGATGAGGAACTACGCCGTGTCATCCCTGTGATCAAAGCTTTACGGCAAATCACCGATATTCCCATTTCTATCGACACCAGCAAAGCGGTGGTGGCTGAAGCAGCACTGGCCGCGGGCGCTGATCTTGTCAACGATGTGTGGGGATTGCGCCTGGATCCCGATATCGCACATGTCGTAGCCGAGGCTAAAGTACCGGTCGTACTCATGCATAACCGTTCAAACCCCAAGGCTGCCAGCATCGATCCTGCTTTAGGCGGGCGCTACGTGGGGATGGAGTATGACAACTTGCTGGAAGATATCAAACATGAGTTAATGCTCAGTGTGGAGATGGCACATGGGGTGGGCATTGCGGACGAGCACATCATCCTCGATCCGGGCATTGGTTTTGGTAAAACGGTTGCACAAAATCTGGAAATTATCAGGCGGCTGGATGAAATCAAAGCGCTGGGCTATCCTTTGCTACTGGGGACCAGTCGCAAATCTTTTATTGGTTATACTCTGGATTTACCGCCCGATCAGCGGGATGAGGGAACGGCAGCTACCACGGTCATCGGTATCATGAAGGGCGCTGACATCATACGCGTTCATGATGTGCGCCTGAACGTGCGTGTGGCCCGGATGACCGATGCCATTGTGCGAGCATCCGCTTGAGACGGGTGCAATCATGGGTTTAGGGCAGTTCCGTTTCTTCAATTCGAGAAGGCAGGTCGTGCTTGCCTGGCTGATTCTTGCTGTGACGTTATCCGCAATGAGCGGGTGGCAAAGACTGTACCTACACCGCTGCCTACTGCCACAGCGACTCCCAGCCGTACTCCTTTTCCCACGGCGACCTTTACGGCTACGACGGCATTGACCTCCACGCCCTCACCAACACTCACACCAACACCTACTCCCAGCCCTTCCTCTACGCCCTCCTCCACCCCGACACCCACGCCTACCCCCACGGCCACTCCTGGCCCAACGCCCGACGGTGTCTATCGCGAAGCAGTGGTTCCCATTTTGATGTACCATTACATTTCGGAACCGGCGCCTGATGCCCATCCTTACCGCTTGAATAATTCCCTTGCACCAGAAATGTTTGTCGAGCATCTCGACTACTTGCAAGCCCAGGGCTACACCACCATCTATTTCAAAGACCTGATTTCCTACCTTGCCACGGGAGCACCCGAACTTCCTCCTAAGCCAATCATTCTTACCTTCGACGACGGCTATGAAGACAATTATCTCAACGCCTTTCCTGCTTTGCAGGCACGCGGTATGGTGGGAACTTTTTTCATCATCACAGATTTTGCCACTCAGGCTGCAACCGATCCTGCTTATGCGAATTATGCTACCTGGGAGCAACTCCGGGAGATGGCCGATGCGGGCATGGAGATAGGTTCGCATAGCCGCAATCATCCTGATCTGGCAGGCAAAGATTTGGACTATCTCGTCTGGCAGGCGTTAGGGTCGAAAGAAACCATCGAAGCTCATATCGGCTATCACCCACACATTCTCTCCTACCCTGCCGGCTCATACGACCAACTGGTGATCGATGTATTTCGTTCCGCCCATTTTTGGGGAGCGGTGACTACACAACAGGGTATTCGTCAGGATTCCGACCATCTTTTTACCTGCAAACGGATTCGCATCAGCCACGATACCGGGGTCGCCCAACTGGCCGCCTTGTTGGCCTATGATTGGCCTGAATAATCGCCTTTAGGGTGAATCCTCACAGGTTTGCAGGCCCACAATGGCAGGTTGCGAGAGTGGGTTGAGGTCTAAGGCTGCCTGGAGCCAGGGAATAGCCGCCTCACAGTTACGTGGATCGCCATAAATGTAGGACAAACCCAAAGTGTAGTAGTAGGCTTCGTTCTCTGCCCCGAGATCAACTGCTTTTTGTAGGGGGATGACGGCATCTTCGTAGCGCTGGCGCCGGTACAAAGCCATCCCTAAATGCGCCTGGGTTTCGGCGTTGTCGGGGTTCATTTTTACAGCACGTTCCAGTTCGATGATAGCCCGTTCCGGATCATCCTGGTAATAGTAGGCCCAACCCATGGCATCATATGCTGCGGCATAATTGGGATTGACCGTAATGGCCTGGCGGTAGGCCTCGATAGCCTTGTCATATTCACCCAGGGCCGTATAATTGAGCCCTGTTTCGTAATAAAGGCGGGCTAATTTGGGGTGTAGGCGGATAGCTTCTTGATAAGCGGCGATGGATTTTTCATATTCGCCCTGGATGTTGTAGGCATAAGCAAGGGCACGGTGTGCATCGACACTTTGTGGATTCAGGCGCACTGCCTCCAAGGCCTCTTCTTCAGAGCGCTGCCAATTCCCCAGGTCACCGTAGATCTCGGATAGATAGGCGTGTGCTTCTGAGAGCTGGGGGTTGAGATCGACGGCGTGGATACCCATTTGCACCGCTTTGTTATAGTCCTGGTTCCAATCCAAGGCCCAGCCGACGATGGCATTGTTGTAAGCATCCGTGTCATCCAATTCCAAGGCTTGTTCCGCACTTTTCAGGGCCTCTTCTGCCTCTCCGTTCAGAATCTGCAAGCGGGCCATTTGTGCCCAGGTGGCGTCATCTTCCGGTCTTAGCTCGAGATAAGAGCTGTAGGCGGCAATGGCATCATCCAAACGCCCTTCCTGATAAGCGACTTCAGCATCCAAGAGATAGTTTTCGGGTGCCGGCGTGGGTGTGGGCGTGGGTATGAAGGGGTTAGGAATGTAGCCGGGCTCGCGGATGCCGATAATGATCAGGGCAATAATGACCACGGTTAAGAAGATGATACGGCGTCGTTTGCGAATGCGGCGCCGTTTACGGCTGTCGGTGATATACATAATTCCAAATAAGGAAGCAAAGATCGAATTGAAAGGGGAGTCGCTGGATTATAGCACACTTATCCTTGTGCTTCCCCAACGTGTTTTCATTTATAACATCTCTTTGATGCGTTGGGCCACCTGTCGTGTCATGCCATGTACCGAGGCAATCTCCTCGATATCGGCGTTACGGATGGCATCGATGCTCTTGAAATGTTTGAGGAGGGCCTGTCTGCGCTTCATGCCGATGCCGGGAATGTCTTCCAGGCGGGAATGGGTCATGGCTTTGCCGCGTAGTTGTCTCTGGTACGTGATCGCGAAGCGATGTGCTTCATCGCGGATACGCTGCACCAGATACATTTCTGGGCTTTGTCGAGGCAGGCGGATGGGTTCTTGCCGTTCTGGGAGGAACAAGAGCTCTTCTTTTTTCGCCAGTCCTGTCACTGCCACGATCTCGTAGAGTCCTAATTCCCGCAAGACCTCGACGGCAACATTGAGCTGACCTTTACCACCATCCACAATCAGTAAGTCGGGAAGGCGCTTCCAGACCGCATCGACTTGCTTTCCGGGTAGATCTTCCTGGACTTCGACGGCACGGCGGTAACGCCGCCGTAAGACCTCGCGCATACTGGCATAGTCATCCGGTTCGCCCACTTGCGTGATTGCTCTGACTCTGAAGCGTCGGTATTCATTCTTGCGGGGAACGCCACGCACGAATACGACCATACTGCCCACCGTATTCGTGCCCTGTAGGGTGGAAATATCGAAGCATTCGATGCGGGTAGGGGGTGAGGAAAGTCCTAGTGCTTGTTGGAGGTTGGCGATGGCTTCCGTATGACGATGGGCCTCTGCTTCCCATTGGGCCTGCATGGCCTGGAGGGCACTGGCAGCATTTTCCGTCGCCATTTTTACCAAAGCTTTCTTGTTACCACGTTGCGGTACGTGCAAAATAACCTTGCTGCCACGCTTGCTTTGGAGCCATTGTTCGATAATGTTATGTTCAGAGAGATCGTTTGGCAGGAGGATTTGGGGTGGGAGATAGGCCGCATCGCTATAAAACTGCTTGATAAAGGAGGCAATTATCTCCTCATTTTCGTCTTCCCCCACACCTTCGAGCATAAAAGTTTCGCGCCCAATCAGGCGCCCCCGGCGGAT
>JAADFV010000125.1 GCA_013152695.1 Chloroflexota bacterium
CAAATCTAGCTTGAGGTTGCGTAGGAGGTGGGGTCGGTGCTGCATGGGTTTGGATGATATATGGGTATTGTAGCAAAGTGGGTCTTGCTCTTTGAAGCATCTATCTACTTTTCGGCCGGCTTGACAGTTTCGTCGTTTCGGGGCACGATCATCGTGGGTTCCCGCTCCCCCATCAACGTCCCATGCCGTACCTCATCCTTCCCAATGGCCGACAGGTTTCAGTCAACAGGCCAAACCTGATTATTGGCAGTGACGCCGTCTGCGATCTCAGGTTGGTGGACAATCTGGTCGCACCTCGCCACGCCATTATCCAGTTCGATGGCCAGCACTGGCGCGTGGCCAAGCTCAACTTGAATGCGGTCTTGTGGCTCAATGGCCGGCCCTTGCAGGCCATGACCATTTTGCACGATGGCGATCAGCTCTGGGTGGGGGAAACTCGCTTACTGTGGCGTGAGCACGATGAGCCGATCACGGTAGAATCTCGGCCAAGATCCAATACAAAAACCTTGCTCTATGCTCTGACTCTCGTCATTGCCCTCCTTTTCGGGCTTTGGGGGGCCTGGACCGTCTTTTCGGACTATTTTGGTACCGACGACACAACCCATATCACCTATTCCTTACCCAATGACGGGGGTCAGGCACAAACAACACCGCTCGCGTTTGCGGAGACTCCCCCTCTCCACACTCTTGTCGTACCCGCTCCCACCCGCACGGCTACACCCACCTCTACGCCTTCGCCGACATCCCAACCCCTCCTTCCCTCGCCCACGCCCACCCTCACCCCTGCTTTAGCTGAGAGCACTGCCACCCTGACAGCGACTTTAGGCATAACTACTCCCCTTGCTGAAACAGCAGGGACACAATTGAGTACGCTCACCCCGACCATTTCACCCACAGCGACCACCAAACCGACCAAAACCAAAATCAAAACGCCTCGTAATCGCTCGCAAAAAAATACCTGTACCCCTAAACCTCCCCAGGGCTGGCGCCGCATCACCGTGCAAAGAGGACAAACGCTTTCCTTACTGGCCCAGACCCATCGCACGACCGTGTCACGCCTGAAAAACGTCAACTGCCTGAGCAGTGATCTTATTCTCGTAGGTCAACATTTGTGGGCACCCGCATTACCAACACCCACGCCCCGACCTCCTCGAAAGCGTACTAAAACCCCCACACCCACGTCCCTTCCCACCCACACTCCCATTTCACCTACAGAAACACCGATTTCGCCCGGTGAAACGCCCGTTCCTCCCACCGAAACACCAACGTCACCCACCGACACCCCCATTCCACCCACTAACACTCCTGTCCCGCCCACAAACACACCGCTTCCTCCCACCAACACCCCCATCCCTCCTACGAATACACCTGTTCCTCCCACCAACACGCCCCTTCCTCCGACCAACACGCCTGTCCCCCCCACCGATACGCCTATTCCCACAGCTACACCATGAAGACGCCGACAAACCGCCGTTTGCCGCTAAGAAGGGTTCTAAGGGTTCTCTCCTGTGAGGATGGCAATGGAACGATCGACAGCGATACGTTCTTCATCGGTAATGGGTTCATCACGAAAACGATAGTCCTTTTTGCGAATGAACTCCTGTAGGGCCTGAGTCACCTCTTGCCATAGCTGCACATGCAGCTCGATCAAAGCGGTGCCTACCTTACTATTCCTGGGAACCTGTTGCAGGGATGCCAACAAATGGGGGCGGCATAAGCCACCGGATGTGTGCAGAAGTGCCTCCAGATCCTGGAAAAAATACTCGATCAGCGTCATGATTGCTCTATTCTCGGCGGCGCGCTCCTGTTGGCACGCAGGACAAGGTGCATCGGCCGCTCCTGACGAGCTTTGCGGAACGTCGCCCTTGAGCTTTCGACTCAGCCAGCTGGATGAAGAAGGATGGGGAGAGTTCGTTTGAAGTTGGTGTAAAGCCTCTTGCAGAATGGCATTCTGTAAAATCGCCACCCCCAAACGCTCTCCCGGAAAGCTCAACATGGCAAGGCTATGCCGCTGGCATAGACCGATCGAATGAGTCAGCTTTGCCCGCATTCCCGGATCATTGACCGACTCCCACAACAAAGAATCGAGATAAGTATGCCCTGCATGCCGGCCAATATGACAAATCGGACATCCTTGATGTTCGTTAAGGACATCGTGAAGTTGGTGATAAGCTGTGCTAGGTGATTTTGGGCTCATGAAATGCCTTACAAAAAAGTGAGCTGAGCACCGAAGTGGAGAATTTTCGGCATTGCTGTGGGATTTTACGAGAGGAAAAGCGGAGAAGAAGCAACGTTAGGGTAAATCAGCCAAGACCGCCAGTAGTTTGTCGACCTCAGCCGCGGTGTTGTAGTGGCTAATACCGATGCGCAACACCCCACCTTTATCGCTCAGACCCAAGCGTTCGATTACAGAAACCGCGTAAAAGTGCCCGGCGTAGGTGGCAATACCGTGTGCAGCAAGGCGTTGCGAGAGCTCCTCGGGGCTGTAGCCAGCAATACGGACGGCAGCGGTGGGGGTACGCTCATGTCTCCGTGCCGGATCCGTAATACCGTAGACACGAGCACCAGAAATTTCCCTCAACCCAGACAACAATCTGTCAAAAAGATCATGCTCGTAAGAAGCGATCGCGGACAAAGCCTGCTTGAGCGCTAAGCGACGGCCACTCAAGCCTGGAAAAGAGCTCGCCTCATCCGCCCCCAGGGTTGTCCCCAGCCAGGCGAGATAATCGACGGCTGCCGTTGCTCCGGCCAGGCCTTCATGGTTTTGGGTACCGGTCATCCATTTGCCAGGGGGATGAGGATCACTGGGGCGCACTTTGTAGGCCGGGATCTGTTCCAGCAATTCATAGCGGCCCCATAACACACCGACATGAGGACCATAAAATTTGTACACCGAGCAGGCAAGAAAATCGCAATCCAGGGCTTGCACATCGATGCCAGCGTGGGGTGCCAGATGCACGGCATCGACGAAAACCAAAGCGCCAACGGCATGGGCCTGACGTACGATCTCGGCTATAGGATTGATCGTGCCCACGGCATTGGAGGCGCCACCCACCGCTACCAACCGCGTGCGTTCGTTGAGTAAGTTCGGTAATTGCTCGAGTTGCAACGTGCAATCGGCAGGATCGAAATCCAGCCAACGGATCACGATTCCTTGCTCCTGCAAGGCCAACCAAGGCGCGATATTGGCGTCATGATCGAGACGAGTGACAATCACTTCATCGCCTGCTTGCCAGGTTCGCGCCAAGGCGCGGCTAAGAGCAAAGGTGAGGGTCGTCATGTTGGGCCCAAATACGATCTCGGCGGCGGAAGGCGCGTTGAGAAAGTCGGCCAATGCCTCGTGGGCAGCTGCCAGGGTCTCATCGGTGCGGCGGGAGGTGAGAAAGGCAGCGTGAGTATTGGCATTACGCCGGCTGAGATAGTCATTCATGGCCTCGATCACGCTCTGAGTGACCTGGGTACCGCCGGGGCCGTCAAAAAAGACAAGCGGTTGGCCCTGATCGTCGCGCTCTTGCAGTGCAGGGAAGTGGCTGCGAATGAGGGTGGGATTATAGGATGATGCTGGCATGGCTGGCTCCGGGAAGAAGAATTGCGGAATTCGAATTTGGGAATTGGGAATTGGGATCCGCGACGATGCGGACGAGTTCAGAAAATAGGGGGTGGTAAGAGAAGTTCATCCCCCTCCAAGGATAGTTTCAATGGCTTCTGTGGTCAAATTAGCCACAAGCCCCCAGACCATCCCTGAGTCACCGACCCGTCACTTCAGAAAATGACGGGTCTATCGGGGCATCTGGACTCAGACTCATCATCAGGAAAAAAATGATATAAGTACCATTGATGATTTCTTTGACACACTAGAGTGGGGATTGGTATGATGGCCTGTGGGAGCCATCATTCGCAGTCATTTCCTCTGAAAAACGATTAAGAACACCCAGGAGTACGACAAGGTGCACTCCATCTACCACCATAAAATCAGCAACAGGGAAAATCAACCACGAGCACCAACAATGGCACCAACTTGGGCTTCGAGAACAAACTCTGGGCCGCAGCCGATAAAATGTGCCGCCATTTGGGTGCCTCCGCATACGCGTATGTCGTCCCGGCTCCGATCTTCCTCGACTACATCTCTAATGTATTCCAAGGCAAATATGACGAACCCAAGGCTGTTCGCGAAACCAACTACACCGTCCCCGAAGATCGGAACGAGTATCTGGCGGTCAATATCTTCTGGCTGCCCAAACAAGCCTGCTGGGAAGTACTGCGGCCCAAAGCCCAGGAAGTCGCCATTCAGAAGAACCTGGAGGTGTTGACCTATGGGAACTAGAATAGTGCGCGTCCCGGTCGACCCGCACATGTTGCGTTGGGCACGCCAGCGCGCAGGACAAGACGTTGCAAGTTTAGAAAAAGCATTCCCCAAAATTGAAGCATGGGAACGAGGCGACGTCCAACCGACTCTCAAGCAGTTGGAACGATTTGCGCGGAAAACGCGTGTACCGCTTGGTTTCCTATTTCTCGACTCTCCACCGGACGAGCCGCTTCCCATCTCCGATTTTCGCACTATGGCCCAGGCTTCGCACCGCCCCAGCCCGAATTTACTCGATACGATTTATATCTGCCAACAGCGTCAGGAGTGGTATCGCGGTTACCTGCAAACCCTTGGTGAAGGGCCGCTACCATTCGTAGGTACGTCCAGCTTGGGTGATGATCCCATCAAGGTGGCTACAGATATTCGCAGTCATTTACATTTCAACCTCGAAGAGCGAAAAACAATACCCACATGGACGGATGCTTTACGGCGCTTTATCGAGCAGGCAGAAACCGCGGGTATCCTGGTGATGTCCAGCAGCATCGTAGGCAGCAACACACACAGAAAACTGGATACGGAAGAATTCCGTGGCTTTACCCTTGTAGATGATATGGCACCCGTGGTTTTCATAAACACTGCCGATAGTAAATCCGCACAAATGTTTACCCTGGCCCATGAACTGGCTCATATTTGGTTGGGCGAATCCGGTGTTTCGAATGCTAGGATCACTTTTTTCCCAGACGAAGGCGTAGAACGCTGGTGCAACCAGGTGGCTGCTGAATTACTGGTACCTCTTAAAGCCTTTCTACAGGCCTACCGGCCCAAAGCGAATCTGTACCCAGAATTAAATCGTCTTGCCCGCTACTTCAAGGTCAGCACACTAGTCATTCTGCGCCGAGTTTACGAAATCGGCGCCCTCAGTCGAGGCGAATTCTGGCAGGCCTATGAGGATGAGTTGGCCCGTCTACAGCAGTTCGAACGAAGCGGCAAGGGGGGTGGTGATTTCTACCGTACGCTCAATACACGTGTCAGCAAATCCTTTGCCCAGGCACTCGTCGTTAGTACGCTAGAAGGTCAGACTCTGTTCCGCGATGCGTTCCAGATGCTGGGCATCCGTAAACAGGAGACCTTTCGCAAGTTTGCCCGGGCGTTGGGGGTTGCGTAATGGCATATCTACTCGATGCGAACGTCTTTATCCAGGCCAAAAATCTGCATTATGGTTTTGATTTCTGCCCCGCTTTCTGGGACTGGCTGGTCGTATCCAACGAGCGCGGGATTGTTTTCAGTATTGAAAAGGTAGGTGATGAAATCGAAGTGGGGAACGACGATCTAGCACAATGGGCCCACGCGCGAGGGAATGGCTTTTTCCTGCCTCCCGACTCGCAGATTGTGCCCGCATTTGGACAGGTAAGCACTTGGGTCAATACGCAGGGATACGAGCCTGCTGCAATCAACACTTTCTTGCAGGTTGCCGATTACTATTTGATTGCCCACGCGCTGGCACATGGTCTCACGGTCGTAACTCATGAGGTGCCTGCCGCTACGAAAAAGAAAGTCAAAATTCCTAACGTCTGCATCGGCTTGCAGATCAAGCACCTGACGCCATATGAAATGTTGCGTCGGGAAAGAGCGCGCTTTGTGCTAGGGTAAGCCCCATTAGAAAGAAAACAGGCTTCTACATCGCCAACAATCCCCGGCGGTGGCTGGAGGATCGAGATAATCTGGAGGTGTTGGACCATGGGGAGTGAGGGAAAAAGGATAACGCTGGGTGAGGACGTGGATTTCGACCCGGTGTAGGAAAACGTGAAAGGTTAAGAAGCCGGGGTGCAAAGAAACCACAATCATCCCGGCACGCCCTCCTGCCACAGCAATTCCAAATTTGGCGGCCAGGGCTGGTTCGTCCTGGCGGGCAAGCAATTTCTGGACCGTGAAGGTCCTGGCTATATTTGAAATTGCTGCTACTGCCCAGGAGACTGTACCCGTTTAGTTGCTGGTGCATGAAGATTCCGCTGATTGAAGTGCGACGCACCTCGGCAGGTGCGTCGCACTTTGTTCGCGCCGACTAAATTGATACAGTGTCACTGCCCAGGCCCAGCTTGACCTGGCGCAGAAAAGGGGCTAAAATGAGGATGTTAGCGCTAACATCAGATGCTAACCGGAATGCCTTATGTCCAAACGTGTCACTATTGCCGATGTCGCCGCTCAGGCCGGCGTTTCTCTTATGACCGTCTCTCGCGTCATCAACGGTGCCAACGCCGTCAGTGAGAGCACGCGGCAACGCGTCTTGGCCGTGATCGATGAACTCGGCTACCGGCCCAGTGGGATTGCCCGCAGCCTGGCCAGGCAACGCACACGCACCTTGGGCGTCGTCGTACCGGATGTCTCTAATCCCTTTTTTTCCGACATCGTCCTCGGAGTTGAAC
>JAADFV010000126.1 GCA_013152695.1 Chloroflexota bacterium
CATTTCGGCCTGGTTTACCGGTTTTCCGTTCTACATGTTCCTTGTCAACTTGTTCTGAAAATAGAATGAAGTAGCGCCACCCGTGTTGCCTGTTTTCTGACTATCCGGACATTGGGTAGCACCGACGAAATGCCGGTGCCACCCAATGCAAAGTATGGGGGAAGGGATCAGTAGGTGGGTGGTTGCCAGTCGGGATGTGCAGCCAACCACTCCTCTTGTACTTGTTTCATCTGGGCCACGGCGTCTTGCCAGGCTTCTTCAGGATCGGTGCCACCGACATAGATGTGCTGGAACATCAAATCGATGATGCCACCCTTGGAGAAGATAGGACCGCCCCAGGGAGGACCGTAATCTTTCTTGATGAAGTTGCAGCCTTCGACAGAACCCATATTGTTGGCAGGATGGTTGGTGTAGGCAGCATTTTCATTGAAGAAAGCCAGCCAATCGGAATGTCTCTTGGCATAATCACTATCCCAATTCTCCAGCATCTTCGCCACCGATTTGATGGGCGGTACCATGTGACCAATGACGGTCGCATCGTAACGAGCAAGACGATCGCCGCTGAGGAAGAACTGCAGGAAATCCTTGGCTGTTTCCGGGTATTTCGTGTTGGCAGAGATGGCAATGCGACTCCAGGAACCATAGGTGACGTAGGGGCTGTCGGGTCTGGTGGCCCAAGGTAGACGCACAATGTCGGCCTTGTCTTCCAATTGCGGAGCCTGATCAGGCATACGCACACCCAGACGACCAGCGTACACACTCATGGCCGCTTTACCGGTCACAAAGGCCGTAATCTGATCGCCCCAACTGTAATTTTCGAATCCTGGCGGCGCATATTCGGTGAGGGCCACCCATTTTTTAATCGCATCTAAGGCGCCGGGTTGATCGAAAATCAATTCTCCTTGCGGAGTGTAGTAATCCAAGCATTGTTGCCAGAGGAAAGTGGAGAAGAAATTGACAGAGGCATTGGTGGAGCCGGGGATGGAGATCCCGTAAATACCTTTGGCCGGATCGGTCAAGGCTTTAGCTGCCGCCATGACCTCTTCATAGTTCGTCGGTGGCTGCAGACCAGCTTCCTCGAAGAGGTCCTTGCGATACCAGAGTCCGTAAACGCTGGTGGCATAAGGCAAGGCGTAGACCGTGCCGTCGAGCTGATAGTAACTACCCGGCACGTATTCATCGGTGCCGCCGATAGCCTCGAAAACATCGTTCAGAGGAAGCAAATAGCCGGCTTCAGCCCAATCGCGCGAAAAGGCGGCTTCGATTTCGAAAATGCCGGCATCAGCCCCGGCCGCCAAGAGGGTGGTGATGCGCTCGCCACGTGTAGCCGGTGTGCCTGTGACGACATCGATGTAGACATCGGGATGATCCTTGTGATACTCATCGATGATTTCCGCCAGAATGTCGAGCTGGGGCGGATCGGCCTCGGTCGTGAAGAAAGTGAGGGTACGAGGGCCGGTTTCGGGGGCAGGTGTGGGTGTGACCACCACTTCCTTCACCACCTCTTTGACGACCTCCTGGGTCACCACTTTCTCGACGACTTCAGGGGTGGGCTGGGCACAAGCTGCCAGGAGCAGCAGCGTCGAAACCAGCACCAAAAAGAGAAGCAAACGTTTCATGACTTCAACCTCCCATGAAATGAAAAGAGAAAAGAAAAACATTCAAAACTGCCTTGCCAGGAAAGGCCTGGCCTGACAGCGAATCACGAGAGCGGAACTATCAGCCCTTGAGACCACCACCGCCCCAGCCGGCAATGAGATAGCGCTGCAAGAAGATGTAGAACAGAACCAGGGGCAGACTGATCATGACACCGGCCGCCATCAACACGCCCCAAGAGTAAATCCAGTCTTCGGACAGGAAGGTGGCGACACCGGCGCTGAGAGTGGTTTTGGTCGAACTGAATATGAGGATGGAAGCAAAAAGGAATTCTTGCCAGGTCACACTAAACACAAAGATGCCGGTTGAGATCATCCCCGGCATGGCCTGGGGCAGGATCACCTTGTAAAACGCCTGGAAACGTGTGGCACCATCCACCATGGCCGCGTCCTCCAGCTCCACAGGAATGCCCTGAAAATACGAACGCAACATCCACAACCCCACCGGCAATCGTGTCCCCACATAGACCAAAGTCAAACCCAGCATGGAGTTGGTGAGATGGAGCTTGAAGAGGATGAAAAACAGGGGCACGACAAGGATGATCGGGGGCATCATGTACGCCATCAGAGTCATGCGACCGAATATCTCGAAAAGCCGGTAACGGAAACGAGTCATGGCGTAGGCGGCCATGGCCGAAAGCAGGATCACCGATAAGGTCGTCGCCGTAGCAAGGATAGCGCTGTTGCGCATCCACAAACCAAAGCGTGTCACCCGGAATAGCGTGGCGTAGTTTTCCAGGGTGGGATGCTGCGGAATTATCGTCTGATGAAAGGCATAGGTCTCGGCATCGGGCTTGATCGAGGAGATAAAGACCCAAAATAGGGGCAATACTGCCCAAAGTACGGCCAAGATCATTAGCACATAGAGGATAAAACGGCGTAATAACCTGACCGCGCGGTAGTAGAAAGCAGACCTTTTCCAGCTGGGTGTTGGGGAAAGTATGGCTTGGCTCATACTTTCAAGAATATCAGATTTTCTCAGATTGGGAACTGCCAAATGGGGGGGATAGCGCTCTGCCATTTGGCGGGATGGGACGAAATAGGATGGTGTAAAAGTTATGGCCTTCGTTTGAAAGGCGTATCACCCTCAACCATCCGTAGCCCCCCTACTTCCTGCTCCTTTCTCCCCACTACTTTTACTGCACCAACCCCATCCGCACGGCCTTGACCGCCGCTTGTGTGCGGTCTGTGGCATTGAGTTTTTCCAAAATAGTTTGCACATAGCCTTTGACCGTGCCTGCTTTTAGCCCCAGAGCATGCGCAATCGCCTGATTGGTCATTCCCTCCACCAACAATCGCAAGACATCCATTTCTCGCGGGGTCAGCGGTTCGACTAAATCAGATTCCCTTTGCGTCACTCCCAGTTCAGGTTGTGCTAAATCCTGCAATACCCGCTGTAAAAACTGGCGATCCACGCGTGAGACGCCGGCAGCCACAGCATGAACGGTCTCCAACAGCTTCTGCCGGGAGATATCTTTGAGAATGAAACCAGAGGCTCCGGCGGCAAGGGAGCGAAGGAGGTAGGTGGTGTTCTGATAGGTGGTGACCATGATCACCTGCGAGTGAAAACGGGCCTCTTTGATCGCCTGCAAGGCGGCAATGCCATCCATATCGGGCATACGAATGTCCATTAAGACCACATCGGGCTTTAGCTTGGCGACAAGGCGAAGTGCCTCTGCCCCACTGGCTGCTTCCCCCACCACCTTGATTTCAGGCGCTTGCAGCATGCTGCGCATGCCTTCGCGCACCATGGGATGATCATCGACGATGAGGATGGAAATGGGTTTTGCCACAGGTTCTGGATTCATATTGATTTACTTTTTTTACAAAGCTCGTTATGTAAAGGTATTCGAACAGTGATATGAACACCGGCACCGGGGCCGGTTTCAAGACTAAAGGTACCATCGAACATGGCAGCTCGCTCCTGCATTCCCAGCAGCCCGAGACGCGCATCCTCCGCTGGCAGCGCCCCCTCGATAAAGCCCTGTCCCCAATCTTGAACCTGTAAAACCAGATCACTTCCCTCGAGTTGCAATTCCAGACGGATTTGGCGAGTGCTGGCGTGCTTGCGGGCATTGGCCAGCGCCTCCTGAGCGATGCGGAAGAGGGCAACCTCTAAATCGACGGGAATCTCCAATCCTTCCGGCAAATCGGTGATAAATTCCAGCTGCCAATTTTCATGCTGACTCATAGTTGCAGCATATTGACGCAGACCGTCGACAAGCCCCAATTCTTCGAGGGCAGCCGGTCTCAATTCGGCAATGACCCGGCGCGCTTCATCGATGGCAGCCTGAAGACGCGCATGTCCCACTGCCAACTCAGCCCGAGCCTGAGCACTGAGCCCTTCCGTCATGCTTTCGAGAGTATTCAGGTGCATGTTGGCGCTGATCAATAATTGAATGAGGCCATCGTGTAAATCCAATCCCACCAGGCGGCGCTCTTCCTCCTGCACATGGGCCAGCTTTTGCAGCACCGTTTGCAGGTGCGCTTCCCGTTCCGCGACCTCCCCGTAAAGACGGGTGTTTTCGATGGCAACGGCCGCCTGATCTGCCAGTAAGTCCAAAATGCGTAGATCATCATCACTAAACGTCTCCCGGTCCCGCACAACGACGTGCAAAACCCCTACAACTTTCTGCCCCACAGTCAAGGGGAGTCCGGCGGCAGCATGAATGTCCCACGTCTGAGCTTGAGCAGAGGCAAAGAGGGGATGACTCTGCGCATGATTGACGAGGACGAGCTCGCCGCTACGAGCCACCTGCATCACCAGACCATCGGCGCGAGGTGGGCGGGGGGAAG
Organism: Chloroflexota bacterium; assembly: GCA_013152695.1. Next base: position 4,452 of record JAADFV010000126.1, read on the forward strand.
GAGGATGGGGTTTTTGTTGCCAGGCACTGGCGACAAAACGCAAATTCAATGGCTGTGCCTCGCTCATAAAAATATGTACTTCCTCAGCACTCACGAGCCGCAATGCAGCCTCGGCGATGGTCTCGAACACAACCTCGGGGTCAAGTGTGCTGGTCAGCTGCAGACTCACCTGGCGTAGGGCTTCTAATTCAGAGAGGCGTCGCTTGAGACGGCGCTCACGCGAGGAGAGTTCCTGCATCATGCTGTTGAAGGTGCGGGCCAGGCGGCGCAGTTCAAAACCACCGGGCAATGGCACAGGCTCAGCCAGTTTGCCGGCAGCAACCCGGTCCGCTCCGGCCAGGAGGGCGCGAATACCCGTGTTCATCTCACGAACCAGGGGGGTGGTCAGTACGACTGCCAAAATAAAGACAAGGGCAGAGGTAAGCAAGCTGGTAAGCATGATAAAACGGACAGTTTCCAGCAAATCGGCCCAGGTCTGATTTAGATTTTGCTCGGTGGCAGGTTGGATATTTTCGACGAGTAATTCCTGGCCCATGTGGAAAAGAATAGCAGCAAAATTAGCAAATTCCGCCAATTGTTTGTCTCGTTCATTGATCAGCCGCAAAGCAATGCCTTGAATATGGGCGAAGGACTCGTTTAGTGTGCGGTCCCAGTCTTTCTCCTGCGCCGTCGTCGCCAGGAGCTTGTAGCGCTGTTCGGCTTGGTAATAACGAATCGCGGCCTCCGAAAAACGAGTGCGTTCCTCCATCTGAGGGGAATTCAGGTAGGCAGTCACGGCCAGCAGCATTGCTTGCAAGTTGGTTTGCATGTCGCTGACCGCTTTTTGATACGATGTGTCATGCACACGACTTGCCGGCATGGGGCCGGAAAGGAGAAGGTTGGCGGTGTAACGGGCACTTTCCAGCTTCTGCAGGTCAGCGCTCTGCTGATCGCGCAGAGCAATCAGGGAACGACCTACTTCTTGCGCAGCGCCGTAATTCTGCCAGAGCTGCTCGACCCAGGCTAACTCGATATCGCTGTGGGCGAGGCCCTCATAATCGCGCAGATGGGACTCGAAGCGTTGCAAATGATGCTCGAACTGGGTAACAAAGCCGGGCTCACCCTCCATCAAATAGCGATATAGTGCGGCTTCTGCGTCTCGTAGTTCTGCACGCATTTGTAGAGCGGCTCGCTGCTGGGAGATGCTCATGCGCTCGGCCCTTTGTAAAGCGGCGGGGATTGTGCGCGCCAGATAGCCGAGGGCAGTAAGATTAACCGCCAAGGCCAGGCCCCAGAAAGCAGTGAGCAAGAGAAGCTTGGTTTGGATGCGCATATTTTAAGGCTAAAGCAATAAGCTTCCGGCGTCAAGCAACACATTTATCGAAATGAATTTGGGCAACATTTTGCCATGGATTGTGCCATTTTCCCACGGGGAAACACGCGAAAACACCCTGTCAAATAGTAGCAATCGTGTGGTTGTCAGCTTGTGAAGTCTGTGCTATCCTATAAGCGTAGCTCCCTTTTATATGCGTGATGCCTCTGAAACGTTTTGAGCCAACACTTCACCTACGGGAGCCGGGTCATACCTTGGCGGACGCAATAGCCCTCGTTTGGCAAAGCTGATGCCGGGTCTAGGCTCCCACCTGCGACAGCAGGTTCAAAACTCTCTAGGCACACGGTATAAAGGGGGACTACACACTTTTTAATATTGCTGATAGTCCGAGGTCAGAGCTTCGTAGAGGGGTGGATGACTGGAATGGTTGGAGCAGCAAGGAACTGACGACAAACTTCCTTATTGAGGAGCACACCATGAAACAATGGAGATTGAACTTATGACCTTTCCCGACTTCGAACCCTGGTGGCGTTTTGCTACTGCCATACTTATCGGCGCCTTGCTGGGTTTAGAACGAGAATTCGTACAGCAAAAAGAAGGTTCGTCCGACTTTGCCGGTATCCGTACCTTCTCGCTCATTGCTTTGCTAGGTGCGCTTACTGCCTATATGGCTGATTTATGGGATGACTGGGTGATTATGATTGCCATGGGGGGTTTACTCATTCTCATGGCTGTCAGCTATTTCAGCAGTGGCGTTGCCGCAAAATATAAGCAAGGCATCACCACGGAAGTGGCCGTTATTCTCACCTTTTTGCTGGGAGCCCTGGTGATGAAAGGGCGCCCCGAAGTGGCGGGGGCAGTGGCCGTGGTCACGGCAATACTGCTTTCACTCAAGGGCGAGCTGCACGGTCTCATCCGTCGCATGGATGCAGAAGACATCCGTGTCACCTTGCAATTCGGCTTGGTAGCCGCGGTTATTCTGCCTATCCTCCCGAATTATGCCATCGACCCCTGGGGAATGATCAATCTTTTTCAGATTTGGATGATGGTGGTGCTGATTTCGGGGGTGGGGTTTGCCGGATATATTTTGATGAAGGGCCTGGGGGCAGGCAGAGGCAGCAAGTTAACCGGCGCTGTAGGTGGTCTCGTGAGCAGCACCGCCGTGACTTTGAGTATGGCCGCACGTAGTCGCGAAACGCCCGTTTACTCCCTTTACTACGCCCAGGCAGTGTTGCTGGCAGCAGGCATCATGCTGCCCCGAATGCTTATCCTCGCCTTTTTCATCTATCCGCCATTACTGAAGTGGTTAGGGCCGCCTTTTGTGCTCATGTTTCTGGTGGGATTGATGTGGGTGTATTATTATCATCGTCGTAGTGGTGAGCCTGAGCGCGAAGGTGAAGACGAGTCAGTGGAACTGGAGAACCCCCTGGCTATGGGCACAGCGATTAAGTTTGGCCTAGCCTTTGCCGTGATCAAAATTGCCGTGGAGTTGTTGGAGCGGTGGTTCGGCTCATCGGGTGTGTATGTGGCCAGCACTATTGCCGGCCTAACCGATGTGGACGCGATCACACTTTCAGTGGCGCAACTGACCCGAAGCGGTACCCTTACCCTCACGGTAGCGGCTACGGCCATTATCCTGGCAGCCATCACCAACACGCTGGTAAAGGCGGCCATCGCCCGTTCCGTGGGCTCACCGGTTTTGGGGCGGGCCCTCCTCATTGCTTTTAGCGGCATTGCCCTGTCAGGCCTCCTCGCCAGTGTCGTTACTTTCCTTGTCTTTCGTTAGCGGGAATCGGTACCTTGTGGCCTCTCACGCCTTTGTTGCAGTGACTCCCCTCAGCGTAAATCGTTGAAGGTGCAGCGAAAAGGGATTGAACAGTGTGAAAAGATGATCTAAATCATTGCAGGAAAGTTCTTTTTGGTTCAATATAGAGACGAACACTTTAATCATTCACCGCAAAGCATTTTCCTTTCAACTCAATAGGAGGCAACCATGACGCCTGAAACGGTCCCTAAACTGCTCCAGGAATTGGAGTTTACCAGGGATCTCACGCCGGAACAGATCGAAAAGCTGGCCTCGCTGGCTTTCGAGGTGAGTTTTCCCGAAAATTTCACAATTTTCAGAGAGAGGGACGCTGGGGAACTTCTCTATTTGATCAAAAGTGGGCAAGTAGCGCTCTACGTGAGCGTACCTGGCCAGGGCCGCAAGACGATCCTCACCCTGGGGCCGGGCCAAATTTTAGGCTGGTCCGCTCTATTCCCCACCGGCCGGAAGACTGCCAGCGCCCGTACAGTCTCCCCGACAGAGGCTATCGCCTTCAATGCTGCGCAGTTACGTGAGACTATGGAAGAGGATAGAGACCTGGGTTATGCACTCCTCTGGCGCATTGCCGATGTCATTGCCAGCCGTCTTCGAGCCACGCGCTTGCAGTTGCTGGATATCTTCGCACCCAATCGTGAGTGCTAAGGAGAGTGAGACACTATGCAAGATATGACACCAACCATCGGTGCCTTTGTCAGCATCGAGAAAATGGACCTGCAGGGGGTGTTGGAGGCGCTCAAGGAGGCAGGATACACCCTGGTGGGGCCCACCCTGGGTGAAGGGGCGATTATCTACGATGAGATCGAAGAAATCGACGACTTACCCAGAGGTTGGAGCGATCACCAGGAACCTGCATCCTATCGCCTGCAAAAGCGGGAAGACGACGCCTTCTTCGGCTATGTCGTAGGTCCTCATTCGTGGAAGAAATTTCTCTTTCCACCCCGACAAACGCTACTCAAAGTCGAAAAGAAAAACGGATCCTTTACCGTTGAAGACGAGGGAGATTCCAGCCTACGCTATGCCTTTATCGGTGTACGTGGCTGCGAGCTCCAAGCCATCCATATCCAGGACAAAGTATTCCTGACGGGACCGTATCAAGACCCCATCTATAAAAGCCGGCGCCAGCAGGCGTTTATCCTGGCAGTGAATTGCACCGAGCCGGGTGGCACCTGCTTCTGTGCTTCGATGGGCTCAGGCCCGCGCGTCGGACCTGGCTTCGATCTGGCCCTTACCGAGCTCGATGACATCTTTGTGGTGGAAGTAGGCTCGGAGGTGGGTGCCGTGATGGTAGGGAGAACCCACTGGCGACCGGCGGGCGCCTTCGAGCTGCAACAAGCACGCGATGCCTTGGCCACAGCGGAAAAACGCATGAGCCGGAAACTGGACACATCTGATCTGCCCAACCTCCTCTACAAAAACCTGGAGCATCCCCGTTGGGACGAAGTGGCAGATCGCTGTCTTTCCTGCGCCAACTGTACCATGGTCTGTCCCACCTGCTTCTGCAATGATGTCATCGATGTCAGCGACCTGAAAGGGCAGAACTTCGAGCGGGTACGCGTGTGGGATTCCTGTTTTTCTCTGGAGTACTCCCATGTACACGGGGGTAACATCCGCCCGCATACCCGTGCCCGCTACCGCCAGTGGCTCAGCCACAAATTTGCTTCCTGGATCGATCAGTTCGGAATCATCGGTTGCGTGGGATGCGGTCGCTGCATCACCTGGTGCCCGGCGGGTATCGATGTCACCGAAGAAATCGACGCTATCCGAGGGGAGGTCTGACCATGTTGAATACGATCACTAAAGTAAGTGGACCTGTAGCCGGTCCTAGCCCCATGCTCACCCATCCCGCCCGTATCCTCGAGATCAAGGAAGAAGCCTACGCCATCGCCACCTACTGGATCGAATTCGAGGATGAAGACTTGCGAGGGAGCTATCAGTTCGAGGCAGGGCAGTTCAATATGCTTTACCTGCCTGGCATCGGCGAAGCCCCCATCTCCATGAGTTCGGACCCGGCAAAGCCGGCCGTGGTGGGGCACACCATCCGTTACGCCGGTAATGTCACACGCGCCATTAGCCGTCTACGGGTGGGGGATGTCATCGGCGTCCGTGGACCTTATGGCAGTGCCTGGCCTTTGGAACGCATCAAGGGTGATGACCTGTGCATCGTTACAGGAGGCATTGGCCTTGCCCCCCTCCGCCCGGTCATCTACCACGTCTTGCATAACCGTGCTGACTTTGGGCGGGTGTATCTGCTCTATGGTGCTCGCACGCCGCAGGACATGCTCTACGAAGACGAATTCGAGGAGTGGAAGGCTCAAGGCATCGAGCTCCATCTTACCGTAGACCGGGCCGATCCAGCCTGGCGGGGGAATGTGGGTGTCGTGCCCATGCTCTTCTACAACTTGCGCCTGGACCCCAAGAAGACGACTGTGCTCACCTGTGGGCCGGAAATCATGATCCACTTCGTCATCTACGAGGCGATGGCCCGTCGTATCCCTAAAGAACGGATCTACGTTTCGATGGAACGAAACATGAAATGCGGTGTGGGCCTATGCGGACATTGTCAGTTCGGGCCCGCGTTCGTGTGTAAAGAAGGCCCTGTCTTCTCATATGCGGCCATCGAACCCTTCTTCGGTGTGGAGGAATTCTGATGAAAAGAAAAATCAAACCGGAAAAGCCCGTCAAACCGAAGCTGGCGGTGTTCAAGTTCACTTCCTGTGATGGCTGCCAGTTATCCTTACTTGATGCCGAAGATGTACTGCTCGATGTTGCCGAGGCCGTTGAGATCGCCTATTTCGTGGAAGCGAGAGACCGGCGCTTACCCGGCCCCTATGACGTCACCCTGGTGGAAGGTTCTATCTCCACCCCCGAACACATCGAGCAGATCAAAGAAATCCGGGCCCAGTCGAAGCTCCTCATCGCCATCGGTGCCTGCGCCACTGCCGGCGGTATCCAGGCCTTGCGCAACTGGCGCAATGTAGATGACTTCGTACGAATCGTCTACGCCCACCCCGAATACATCGACACCTTGCAAACCTCGGCGCCAATAAGTGACTATGTGCAGGTCGACTTCGAGCTGCGAGGATGCCCCATCAGCAAGTTTCAACTGCTTGATGTGGTTACAGCCCTGCTCATCGGACGACAGCCGCGCACACCAACGCATAGTCTTTGCATGGAGTGCAAACGCCGGGGGATAGCCTGTGTGATGGTTTCCCGGGGCGTAGCCTGCCTGGGGCCAGTGACACAGGCGGGATGCAACGCCCTCTGTCCCTCGATGAATCGGGGCTGCTTTGGCTGCTATGGTCCCATGGAGTCCCCCAACACCGAATCATTAGGGCAGCAACTGGAAGCCTTAGGCTTATCCCCTGATGAGATCGTGCGTCTGTATCGGAATTTCAGTGGCTATGCGGATGCCTTCCGTCTGGCCAGCGACGCTTACGAGGAGAGGATCGCATGACGACCTTGAAAATAGATGTCCCGTACATGGCGAGGGTTGAAGGCGAAGGCGCCCTGAATATCGTCGTCGAAAAGGGCGAGATCAAACACTTAGAGCTCAACATCTTCGAACCGCCCCGCTTCTTCGAAGCTTTCTTGCATGGACGCTCCTACATGGAAGCGCCCGATATCACCGCCCGCATTTGCGGCATCTGCCCGGTGGCCTACCAAATGAGCTCTGCCCATGCTCTGGAGAAAATCCTGGGCATTCAAATTACACCAGAAATTCGGGCCTTGCGCCGCCTTCTTTACTGCGCCGAATGGATCGAAAGCCACGCCTTGCACATCTTCCTGCTCCACGCCCCCGATTTCTTGGGCTACGAAAGTGCCATCACCATGGCAGCAGAACCGACACTACGCCCGGCTGTGGAAATGGGTCTACGCATGAAGAAAATCGGCAATGATCTTCTGGCGATCATCGGCGGTCGCGAGATCCACCCCCTTTCTCCCACCGTGGGTGGTTTCTACCGCGCCCCCAGCAAACGAGAACTGCTAGAGCTCAAGCCGGATCTGGAATGGGGTCTGGAAGCATCCATCAAGACGGTCGCCTGGACCGCCACCCTCGATTTCCCCGACTTCGAGCCCGACTACGAGCTGATCTCCCTCTCACATCCCGACGAGTACCCCATGAACGAGGGTCGGGTGGTCAGCAATAAGGGCCTGGATATCCCCGTAGAGGAATTCGAGGAACACTTCCTCAACGAGCACGTAGCCCATTCCAACGCCGTACATGTCGTCCATCGCGATCAGGGCAGCTACAATACCGGCCCTCTGGCCCGGCTCAACCTCAATCTGGACAAGCTCACACCCCTGGCAAAGAAAGCTTTGGCCGAGACGGGGCACGAGTTCCCCACGAACAATCCCTTCAAGAGCATTGTCGCGCGGGCAGTAGAGGTCGTAGTCGCCTATGAGGAAGCTCTCGCCATCATCGAAAATTACCAGCGGCCCAAACCCAGCCGTATCGAAGCTGAGCCCAAAGCAGGTGTGGGTTGCCACATCACCGAGGCCCCGCGCGGGATGTTGTATCACCGCTACCGTCTAGACGAGGGGGGAATTATCCAGGAATGTCGCATCGATGCGCCCACGGCCCAAAACCTGAGACGCATGGAGGACGACCTGTGGGCCTTTGTGCCACAAGTACTGGAACTGCCCCCCGCTGAAGCCACCCTGCGTTGCGAACAACTGGTGCGCAACTACGATCCCTGCATTAGCTGCGCCACACATTTTCTCAAACTAAATGTGGTGGAACGATAAAAACAACTTCCAGGAGATGGATGAACGCCTTCTTCAACATCATTATCCCATCCATCTCCCAGAGACCAAACAACGAGCATGACTATCCTTATCCTCGGTATCGGCAATGAGTGGGCCTCAGAT
>JAADFV010000127.1:0-10411 GCA_013152695.1 Chloroflexota bacterium
CAGCGCTGCGAAACTCGACTTCACCATCATGAATCCACAAATACACAGGCTCATCAGCCCGGCCATGCACGACCATGGCATCGAAACCCGCACGCTTAAACTCGTGTCCCCACCAGCCTCCTACCTCTGAACTGGCAATGCCACCAGTGAGGGGCGATTTACCACCCAAGCCATGCCGCCCTGCCCCCGGCAAATTCGAGCCCTGAAGGATGCCCGGAGCAAAGATGAGAAGGTTGTCGGGGCTCAGAGGATCGGTACGGGCCGGTAAATCCCGCAACAACAAATAGGCCACCAAGGCCCGGCCACCCACCAATAAGCGGTAGATCTCATCCGGCGGATATTCGATGCGCGTGGTCTGGTGTGTTAAATCAATATGAAGTATTTTTCCGTAAGTTCCACCGATCATAACTTGGCTTTCTCCATGGGGGAAGATAAATCCGATTGTGTTGCAAGGTAACGCAGGCATTATACACAGCAATATCGCTGCTGTCGAACGGAGCTGATACGACGCAAGCATAGCGACAAAGAGCTGAAAATGTGATGCGACCACGACTTTACGGAGAATTTCGTTATGCCTAAAAACAAGTTGACAAGCAAACACCGATCTGCTATATTTAGCCGAACCTAAAACACCTCGGTCGCATCCCTTTTCGGAGGTTCAGCTTGACCCCCAATCCTCTTGTAGCCTTAAGCATCGCCCTGCTCTTGTTTGCTTTTGCGGCGATACTCCTGTGGCCCCAGAAAGGCCTTCTCGTCAAATGGCAGCAAGCACGACGTCTTACCAAACGTGTCTTGCGAGAAGACGCCCTCAAACATATCCACCGTGCCCAGCGTTCAGGAATGAAGGCGACTGTGCAAAGTGTCGCAGGCGACCTACAAATCTCGGTAGATGAAGCGGCAAAACTCCTGGCGGAGATGGAACAACTGGGCCTACTCATCACCACCACCGATAATTTCAAGCTCACTCCCGAAGGAGAAGCCGCCGCTTTACACATCATCCGTGCCCATCGCTTGTGGGAAACCTACCTGGCAGAACACACCGGCTACAGTAAACCGGAATGGCACGAGAAAGCCGAAGAACTTGAACACACACTCCCTCCCCAAGAAATCGACTCTCTGGCGCAGCGTTTGGGTAATCCCGTCTATGACCCACACGGCGATCCCATTCCCACCAGCACCGGTGAATTTCAGCCGCACGGGGGTGTTCCCTTGCCTGACCTGCCCGAAGGCGCTGTAGGCCGAATCGTCCACCTGGAAGATGAGCCCGAGCTCGTATATGCCCAATTAACAGCAGAGGGCTTGCATCCGGGGCAAGAAATTCACCTCCTGGAAAAGTTACCCACCCGTATTCGCTTTTGGGCCGATGGCAACGAGCATGTCCTCGCCCCCTTACTGGCCCGAAATATCACCGTACGAGAAGAACAAGTACCCAGTGCCGAGCTGCCCCCGGCAGGAGAAAGACTCTCCGCTTTGGATGTTGGTCAAACTGCAGAAGTAATCGCTCTCTCTCGTGCCATTCGTGCCAGCGAACGCCATCGTTTGATGGACCTCGGCATCCTGCCGGGTACACGTATTCAGGCGGCTTTCCGGAGCCCCGGCAATGATCCCACCGCCTATTTGGTGCGTGATACCCTCATCGCTCTGCGTCGCGAGCAAGCCAGTATGATTACCGTTCGTCCTCTACAGGAGGCAAATTCATGACTTCACCCTCAGCATCTGCCTGTGCCGCTTGTCCTGCCCATAACCTCGCCAACCTGCGTAAGTTGGGCGTGGATATGGATGAATGGGATTATGTCATTGCCTTGGCTGGCAATCCCAACGTCGGCAAAAGTACAGTCTTCAATGCCCTCACCGGCTTGCGGCAACACACCGGGAACTGGCCCGGGAAAACCGTTGTTCGTGCCGAGGGCGGTTTCGTCTTTGCCGGACACAACTACAAAGTAGTCGATCTTCCCGGCACCTATTCCCTTCTCGCCACCAGCCTCGATGAAGAAATCGCACGCGATTTCATCTTATTTGGCCAACCCGATGTTACTGTCGTCGTCGCCGATGCTACCCGCCTGGAACGTAATTTGAATCTAGTCTTGCAAGTTTTGGAGATCACAGACCGTGTTGTCGTCTGTCTCAACTTGATGGATGAGGCCCGACGCCATGGCCTCCAGGTCGATGATCGACGTCTTGCCCGCGATCTGGGCATCCCGGTGGTGCCGACAGCAGCACGACAGGGACAAGGAATGCCGGAACTCTTGCAAGCCATCGATGATGTTGCCTCAGGGCGTACCAAAACAAAACCTTATCGTCTACACAGCACCTCACCAGAAATCAAACAGGCCTTATCCGTATTGGTCCCCCAGATCAAAGCCCTGTTCCCCGGTCTTCCCAATGCTCGTTGGGTGGCGCTACGCTTGCTCGATGGCGATGAGCGCATCATTCGCGCCATTCGCGAAGGTGAGCTTGGCGAACTGCATCAAGGCGTGATGGACCAGAAGGGGGCCGAACTTATCCCGGCGGAGGCAGTATGAGCACGGTAACGCACATCCTCCCCCAGGCACCTCGCCCCGAACAGCCCGATGATACGCAGGCCCGTATCGAAAAACTCCTGGCCGATGCATCCTCCTTACGCTGGCAAATCGGTCAGGATTTTCACGAAGCCCTCACGGAAAGTATTTATACCGAAGCGGCACGAATTGCCGAACGCGCCGTCACCCGCCCCCACGAAAAACCGCGATTCGACCTTGATCGCACCATCGATCGCATCGTCACGAGCCGTCGTCACGAGCCGTGTCTGGGGCTTTCCCCTCATGGTGTTGCTCTTTACGCTCGTCTTTTGGATTACCATTTCCGGGGCAAACGTGCCTTCAGAGATGATCGCCACGCTCCTGCTCGACAAAATCTATCCCCTCTTGAAAGCAGGAGCGACAATAATCAGGCTACCGTGGTGGCTTAGCGGCATCTTGATCGATGGTATGTATTTGGCGACAGCCTGGGTTGTTTCTGTGATGTTACCGCCTATGGCCATCTTTTTCCCTCTCTTCACCCTGCTCGAAGACTTTGGCTATCTCCCTCGTCTCGCCTTCAACCTCGATAGTGTGTTCAAAAAGGTCGGTGCCCATGGCAAACAGTCTCTGAGCATGATGATGGGCTTTGGTTGCAACGCCGCCGGGGTTATCGCCACCCGCATCATCGACAGTCCTCGCGAGCGCCTCATTGCTATCATCACCAACAACTTTGCCCTCTGTAACGGACGCTGGCCCACCCAAATTCTCATTGCCAGCCTCTTCATTGGCGGGCTCGTCCCCGCCCGTTTGGCCGGTCTCATTTCTGCCACAGCGGTGGTGGGCGTGGCTCTGTTGGGAGTCTTACTCACCTTTCTCGTCTCTGCCTTTTTGTCGAAAACGTGGTTGCGCGGTGAAGTCTCTACCTTTAGCCTCGAGCTTCCTCCCTACCGCCCTCCCCGCATCCTCCAAACCCTCTACACCTCCCTCATCGACCGCACCATCTTCGTCTTATGGCGAGCCGTTCTCTTTGCGGCACCGGCGGGGGCGGTGATCTGGCTTCTCGCCAATGTCCATATTGGCAATGCTACCCTGGCGCAATATGTGGTGAACTTCCTCGATCCCGTCGGCATTCTCATCGGCCTGAACGGCGTGATCTTGCTCGCCTACATCGTTGCTATCCCTGCCAACGAACTTGTCATCCCAGCCATTCTCATGCTCACTGTTTTGGTCACGGGTGTATCAGATATTTCCCAGGACCGTGGGGTTCTCTTCGAACTCAGCTCGAGAGAGGACACGATGGCCTTGTTCAGAGCGGGAGGCTGGACCCTGCTCACCGCTGTCAATTTGATGATCTTCAGCTTGATTCACAATCCCTGTAGCACCACCATTTTCACCATTTACAAAGAAACCGGTAGCCGTAAATGGACGGCAGTCGCGACCTTATTGCCCCTGGGTATGGGATTCGTCGTCACCTTCTTCATTGCCCAAATCTGGCGCTTGCTGGCCGGATTTGGTTGATGCGACAGGTATCAACCCGCGCCCATCACCTGCTCGGCAATACCGCTAACAGTGGTAAAAACAATGCGTCCTTCCTCTGCTTTCTGTTCCAGGTAAGTGAGGAAGCGATCCAACGAGGCCAGGGCCGCGGGCGAAGGTAGGGCCGTAGCATCGTTTCGGGGAGTATATTCGGAAATATGGGAGACAAAGCCCCAGGCGGCGAGGCGAGAGGGGCGATTGTCGGCCATGTAGCTCAGAGCGCCGTCTAGATAAGCTTGTAGCACAGCAAAATTGTCGTCACTCAGGGTCGGCACGAACCTGTCATGAGAATCACGCATCCAGTCGGCGCCGACATGGTCCACGAAAAGAAAATCGCCATCAGGGTCATCGGCGCAGATGTTCTCGTGGCGATAATCGGGACGCCAGGGAAAAAGAAGGTTGCCGGTCTGCGCCCACATGTCGTTACCGACGCCGATCTGGTTGTCGCAGAGTGCGGCGAAGGGATTGCGCGAGGGCTCTTCGGCAGGAGAGAGGTTTTCTGTACCGGTGTCGAAGCCGTTAGCGGCGGCAATGGCAATGGCCTGAGACATTGTTTCCTGGGCATTCTCCACACCATTCAACCCCACATCGATCATGTACCCACCCAGAACTTCGGCGGAAATGCCACAAGCATCAATCAAAGTCTGTTGCGTGGTGGTGATACCATTCGTGTGGGCATAAAGGGCGATTTCATGGCCATCACTTTGCATTTGGGAGAGAAGGCTACCGTCGACGGGACTGGTGCATAGGCCTTTGGCCAGGGAACGGGTAAACTCCCAGGTAATCTTGAAGCCATGTTCGTCTGCTATGCGACGGATGCCTTTCACCAGTGCCGTCATGTTACGCAGGCGTTGAGGATCGATGGTCGTAAGGTCGGGGCTGGTGTAGGGATAGTAACTCTCGCCGAGCTGGGTGTGGATGGTGTAAAAAACGTACAAAGGCGGAATGCTGTCCGTGCTGGGGGAAGTTGTGGGGGTGGGAGTGGCGGTGGAGTCGTCACCCCCCAACAAAACCTCGTCCAGGTCTGCTTCCCAACGATTTTCATGCAGCCGATCTGCCATCTCTGCCACTGCCGCCAGAGATGCCATGGTATTGGCAATAGCGCTGTTGGGATAGGCCCAATCCTCGATCTGATTCCAATCACTGGGCTCCGTGTTGGCGGGGTGCTCAGGGACATCGCCCGGCCCCCACCTGGGATTGAGGGCGATGAGGTAGGCAGCATCAGGATTGAGGCGGGTCCAAAGACCGGCGCCATGATGGAAACCGTCGTAAGCTTGATGAATCTGCGGCTTATCAGGAGCGGGCAGCACGTGCCCACGGCGGGCGAAAACCAGCATCACCTTCAAATTAGGCGCTTTTGTGGTCAAATTGGGGTAGCGCTGGGTGCTGGAACGGAAAGCCCACCAGCTCGCGGCCTCGGCTGGCGTTGCCAAATCGGCGGGCCAGTCAGCATCACTCAAGGAGCCATTGTCATGCAGGGCCTGGGTCATGGCCGTGGAATAGACCCGTTTTCCAAACATGGAAGGCACTTTGTAGCCCAAGGTGTAGTCACTGCTATCGCGCAGGCCGTTGTCATTGAGATCGAAGTAGGGCCGGCCCAGGTAGGAGGAGTGAGAATCGGAGTAGTCGGCATCCCAGCGGGCACTGCTGTAATCGAGGATGATTTGCGTGGGGGTGTAGCTATCAGGATATTGGTAGAGGGGGTTGTATACGGCACTGCCGTCATCGGCCCAGTGCCCGATCTCTACGGCAGAAATGGTATCTACAGTGGGGTTTTCCCGGCCTACAAAGTAACCCACATGAGGCAACTGCTCACCGTACAGAGCGAGAACATTGACGGCAGCAATGCCGGGATGAGAGAAGGCGTACAGACCCACCTGGTCGGTAAGGGGATGAATGGGGATGAGGTCGGCGAGATAGCGGCCGTCCTTGTCTGGAATCTGGCCGGAGGCGAAACGGATGACATCGCGCAGGGCCTGGATGTCGGTTTCACCACCGTAGTCGTAAGTGCCGTCGCTGGCGGCACCGCTACGTGAGCTTTTGCCGGGCCAAAGGTAGGCAATGCGGATCAGGCCAAGAGCAGGTGCATCCAGGTCTTCTTGAAAATCGTTGGCAGAGGTGAAAAAGGTGGCAATATCTACGACCACGCTGGCGCCGTCGGCATAGCGGGGTGCCGTGGGGAGAGAGATGCGTACGGCAATATTGCCAATACCAGCCGAGGGGACGTAAGTGATCAGTTGGCCGCCTGGAGCTACGGAAGGCGTGGGGGTGGGCGTAGGAGTGAGGGTGGGTGTGGGCGTTGGGGTCAGCGAAGGTCGCGGGGAGGGAGTCACCGTGGCCGTCGCTGAGGCAACGGGAGTGCCCCGCTGCAGCACCAGGGGCAGAAAGAATTGTGGCTGCTCCACGCTATCGCCGAGCTCTCTTGCTTTTGTGGGAACGGCCAGAGCATCAAGGCGAGGGGGAACAAGGGTATGGGAGGTAACCAGGACGACGTGGTGTCTGGCTCCCACGGCAGTGACGATGTTGTTATCGGCAGCCAAACCAGCCATTTCTGTGTTCGTAGCAGAAGGAGAGTAAGTGAGCACAGTGATGTTTTTAATTGAAGCGGCAACACCGAGGCTATAGCCAAACGTTGCGACCAGCGTTAGAAACAAGATGACATAGGTTGATATAGGCTGAGAAAAACGTTTCATGGGATGTTGTTCCTCCCCGTCAATGGTGGGGACGAGTGCGGTTTCTTCACTGGATACTGCGTTCGACGGCCTTTCTGGCTGTTTTGCCGAAGAATGCCTCATTTGAGGAGAATGGGGATATCGAAAAGTGTAATCTCCTGGCCAGGATTCACTGTCTGCCAGGAAAAGTGCCCGGTAGCATCAGGAATGACCGAGGTCATTTTGCTGATAGTGTCCGGCGCGATAAAGCTACCCTGACCCCAGGCTACGTATTTCACCTCATCCTCCTGGGTAATGATCTTGTAGACGTTGCTTCCCCTGGGATCGACTGCCAGGGGAACCACCTGACGGAAGGGTATGAGCTCTTGTGTGAGAAGCTGGAAGCTGTAGAGGGCAGGCTTGGCCGTGGCGTCGGCCTCTCGCAAACCATACTGGCGCCACAGGTTGCTGGGCACATCAGCCGAGCCGATGTAAGAATGCCAAAGGACTAAGCGATCACCCGTGCCCCACGCCTGAATAAGGCGGCGAAACACGTCTGCTGCCTGAGTTTGGGGGCTGTTGGGGTAATCGGTGCGCAGCGTAAGGCTAGGGCTGGAGGTCGCGCCAGTTTCGCTCAACCAGACCGGCTTATCGCCGAGGTTGTGCTCGTTCAGGAATGTAGCCAACTGCGCCCGCAAGCGCGTGTAGGGCTGCCAGGCACCGTAAAAATGGTAGTTCACCACGTCAAACCAGTCACTGCCACCCCCTTCGATGACGCCGGCCAGCCAGGTGTCGAGGGTGTAGGAGCTGAGGCCACCCATACCGGGCAGGATGATCACCGCATCCTCATCTCGTTGGCGGATGATCTCGGCCACCTGGGCCAGGAAGGCGCCTTGTTCCTGGGGGCTAAAGCCATCTAGCGGGTAGCATTTAGGGAGGGCAGATAGGCGACGGTCCTGAGGATCGGCAGCACGCCAATGATCCATTTCGTTGCCAATCTCCCAGTAGCGCACATAGGGAGCGTAGCGGTCGATGACGTGTGCCAGATAATCTTGTGCTTCTTCACCCAGAGTCTTTTGGAATTGCGCGGGATCGCTGCACCAAGGGGGTGTGGGCGAGGCATATTGGTAGGAGAAGAGGGTAACGATAGGTTCGAAATCGGAGTGAGGAATAACAGTATCGGCACGAGCGAAGTGCCACTGGTTGTCTTCCGGCTCGACCATGTCCCACATCAGGTCAGTCTTGACGAATTGGCGATACGCTTGCACGCCCAAAGCAGCAAAATCCTGAAAGATCTGCTCGGGCTGAAAAGCGGGGTTCTGGTCATCGAAATAGAAGCGGATGAAGTTCACGCCTACCTGCGGTGTGATCGGTTGAGTGTCTGGCAAGGGAGTGGGTGTGGGGGTAGGTGAAGGTTGCGGGATGGGCCGGGGGGAGGCCACAGGCTTGGGAATCGAAAGCATTGCTTCGCTGTGGATGAAGAGAGGGGTATCGGAGAGGTCGATTTGCAGCATGCCATCACTAACGGCTTTTGTTTCCTCTCGTCCAAACACATCGGTAATGCGTACGTAGGAAAATGGTAGCGGTAAAGAAACCGGGACAGGTTCCGCCATGAAAGCATCATAGGCATCCAGCCCCTGCTCCCGGTACCAGGCCACGTACATTGGCTCACTTTCGCCATTGCGCTGGATCTCGAACAAAGTGATGTTCTCGTCGGAGAGAGCGATTTGCCTGACGGAACTGACGTTCCCTAACACCTCCACCATACGCTGGTAGCATTCGTATCCCGCCAATGCCTGCTGCAAATCCTCGCTACGCAGCCTCATCTTGCCAAAAACGGGATGTGTCCCGGGGGATTGGAGATTCCACCACCAGGTGGCCTGCACGCCTGCGGCTAACATCATCACGTTACGCTGAGTGATGTCGTGACATTGCATTTGCCCGTGCAGGATTTCCTGTTCCGGTGTAGCAATGAGGAAGAAGGGCTGCAGTTTGGGGTCCACCTGCTCGGGGTGCTCGGCCACCCACTCTTGCATGCAGGCCCAGTAGTTTGGCGCCTGACTGCATGTATCCTCCACTAGATTGCGCAGTTGCTTAAAGAGGTAAGTGCCACCATTGTGCAGAGTGCGGGGGTCGGGTCCGCCCTGCTCGGTGGAGACAATGGGCTTGTCGTAGCCAAAAGATTGCATCCGTTCCCGGAACCAGTTCACGCGCCTGGGAATAGAGTAAATGTCCTCATAAAGCCGCACATCGAGCAGGTCGAAATCATCTTTGCCATGTTCCAGGACATAGTCAAAGAAGGCTGGCTGGGTCGGGACTCCCCCCTTCATGGAACCGTTGTGGTTGACGCCGATGACCGCGGTACCGGGCAGCACCGATTTGACGGCGGCGTAGAACAACTTTTGTATCTCGACATATTCCTCGGGCTTATCCGCGGGAAAATGGTGGATAGAGGCGGGCTCGGTATCCCGCTGCATGTAGGCAATGCCGCCGTTGGCATTGTCGCGTACGTGTTCCGCCACCGTGGTGATGAATTCACGGTAATGATCGCGGCAGCTCTGCTCGCACTGGGCGGCGCCATAGGGACAGGCACGCAGCGAGGCCCCCTTGCTTGACTCTTCCGCTTTTTCGTTGGTACACCAACCATTGGTAAAAATATTGAGTAAGGCCCGATCATCCGGCCCCAATTGATGCAGATACTCATCCAAATCGTCCAATACAAAGCCCTGGCTTGGGCTCCAGCCTGCTCCAATAAAACGAGACCTTCGTCCGGGACAAACCCAAATCGTGGATGTATGTCATAAAGTGATCCAACCGGGTCGATCTTTCGCCAAAAGCCACCCCAAAAGGCGTCTCTGCAACGGTTTTGGCAGGAGGTGCGGGTGTAAGCAAGGGTTGATGGGGGACAATCCTCTCTTGTTGAGCCACGGTATTCTCAAGAGAGGGTTGTCCTGCTGTAGCCGGTGGGGTGGGGTCATGATGGCCACTCTCTGAGGGCAAAGAGCTCTGGCCCAGCCACACCTGTTTTGCTGGAGGTGTTCCTGGCTGATCCTGAAAGGAAGGGGAAGCTGCTGCCAAACGCTCCGCCGTACAGGCATTCAGCCCAACGACAATGAGCAAAAGCAGAAACAGAGCCAGGAGTTTAAAGCGTTTCACGGTAATCTCCTCTCTCAGTAGAGGGATGAATGGATGATCAAGGGTTGGAAGAGACGTAGGCTTGAGGAAATTTCAGGAGAAGGGAGAGTATCGATGTATTCGAACATGGCTAAAAGGGCTGGGCTGGGAGGACTGCCGGGACGAACGGTAGAGAAGATGCCGTGACCTCCCGTTTCATAACGATAGGTTGTCACTGTGGCGCCGTGCTCGCTGAGGAGGGGCCCCATACGTTTCATGCCCTCGCAGGTCATACCATCGTGGTCCTCCCCACCGCAGTAAAGCCAGTAACGAGCGCCGTTGTAGGCGTCGGCAGAGGCATTTTGCAGGTAGTCGGGAATCTCACCACCGGTTTCAGCAAACTCGGTGCCCGAATCGGCAATAAAAGCAGCAAAGCGCTTCATGCCCTCCGCGGCCCGGTCCAAAAAGCCGATCTTGAAGGAGCGAGCCGAACCCATGGAAAAGCCATGATATACCACGGTTGTATCGTCCAGGGGACAGTGAGCCTGCAACTGGCTAAAGACTGTGCGTAAGCTGGCATAAATCTGGTCGGAATCTTCAAAAGTATATCCT
>JAADFV010000127.1:10486-12525 GCA_013152695.1 Chloroflexota bacterium
AGCCCACCAACGGTACACGCGCTCGCTGCAGCCGCCACTCCCGTGCAAAGTGACGATAAGTTTTCTGTCATTGAGGTTCTCCCAGTCGTCAGGGAACCAGGCGATGAAGAATTTACTGTCTTCCAGGGGAATGGCGCCGGCACCGTGGCTCGCCAGTGAATTCATGACATCACTATGTTCCTCACAACCGTGATTGGGATAATCCAGGCTGTGGTTTTCCTGGATCCAGGCCCGGCAGGTGGCCAGGGTAGGCTCGGAATCTTTGCTGCCGGCCAGACTAGAGGACTCGTCACAACTCAGAGTGAGGGCAGCAACGAAGATCAGCATGATCAGAGAAAACGTGGTCATCCTTTTTAGAGTATTCATCATGATGCCTCCATTGAAGTGTCAGAGCTATCAATACCAAATTCGTGTAGACGACTTAAACTTCTGGACGAATACCATCGTCATCACCAATCCGGGGCGATGTCCACCAGCTTCCTGGCCTTTAGAACCGAAAAACAGCTCAGGGTGCCAGGGTCAGGAGCCAGACAGAGTAGGGCTCCAGGGTAAAGCTGATTTGCCCTTGCCCCTGTGCATCGCTGGTAAGAACGGATGTGGTCGACTCCAGACCGACGGAGGCGCCGGGACCAGGGCCATCTAACGTCCAGGTGTTGATGTCACTTATGCGCTGGTAAACGCAGGTACGCTGCCATTGCTGGGGGTTATTGCCGCAGTGTGCCTGGAGGTCTGCGAGCACAGCGTGACGATATGTGAAAGCGTTGCTGTGGCTGCTATCTACGACAAAAAGGGTTTGGGTGTAGGCCGTGCTGGGCTCTAGATGCTGAAAGTTCAAGGTTACGGTGAGCGGAGCAATCCCATCTTCTGCCAATCCGGTCATGAGAGCATCGTATGTGACTACGCCTTTTGTTTCGTAGCGCTTGATGCTGGGGTGATACCAGCTCAGCACGGCCAGTTCCCGGCCATCCTCACTGGCCGTAGCCACCAACTGGAGCATGGGATTGGCCTGGTAAACGGTGCTCAGCTCTCGCGGCTGTAAGCGATTGAGGAGAAGGAAGACGTTACTGATGGCCTTGAGCAAGCCGGTAACCTGGGCCGTCATGACACCACTCACGCCTTTGAAGAGCGGCAGGCTGTCGTTTTGAGGCCATTCGGCCACGGCAAAGTAGGCCTGGAATGCCGGCGGCGGGCTGGTTTGGGTCATATCCCAAAGGCGTGCCGGCACGAGAGAAGCGCCTACTTCATTGTCGTCATTGATATTCTTGCCAAATAATGTGCCGTATTCTTCTGCCCAGGCAGCAGAGGGCAACAAATCCTGGGGCTTATCGGCAAAAGGAGTTGCCCATTCGCCCACAATGACTTGCGTATCGTCATAATGTCCCTCGTAGCGGGCATCTTGGAGGATATGGCGGATATTGTCCAGGTGAATGCGCGTGCTACCTGTAGTCAGTTCTGTGGGCAGGTAGGAGTAGCTCCACCAACTGATATGCCCGTTTTCCAGGTAGTTCTCGCTTTGCAGAAAGTCGTAGAAGCGACGCACGGCACCGCAAGCAAGGTCGTCAGCAGCCAGGCAGTCGGGAGCACCGAAGGCCGGCGGTAAATCATCGTTCCGAAGCGTTTCATGACGCCAACCAGGGCCACCGATGGAAAAGGAGAGCAGGTCTGGACCCCGCACCTCTGCCGCTGCCTCCGTAATGAGCTGGTACAAACGCCAGAAGTTGGTTTCGCTGTCACACCATTCGATCTCGTAATTGGGCTCGTTCCACACCTCGTAAAGGACTCCCGGCATGCCCAGGGTGGGGTGGGCGAGCTCGTCACCAAAAAGCTCAGGGTTGATTACCGTATCGTCTTGGGCAGAGAAATAGCGGATGAAATCCCGGATCAGGGCTTTGTAGGCCTCCTCTTTCGCGACATCCACACCATACTTGCGGTAACGTTGAAGATAGCGCCAATCGTTAGGGTCACGGGGAGGACAGGCGGCTGGCGGCTGGGGAGTGTTGGTGTAAATCCGCGGTGTGGTGATGATCTTGACCAACAGA
>JAADFV010000128.1 GCA_013152695.1 Chloroflexota bacterium
TAATGGGGTTGAGATAGCCGGATGCTGCGAAGGGAATACCAATGATGTTGTAAATGAACGCCCAGAAGAGATTCTGGCGAATGGTGCGCATGGTACCATGACTCAAGCGCAAAGCGCGGGGAACGCCTCGCAAGTCGCCACTCATGAGGGTGATATCCGCTGTTTCCATGGCAATGTCGGTTCCCGTGCCTAAGGCAATGCCGATATCGGCCTGAGCGAGGGCAGGGGCATCATTGATGCCATCGCCCACCATGGCAACGAACTTGTCTTCTTGCTGCAAAGCCTTGACATGAGCCGCCTTGTCCTGCGGGAGCACTTCTGCCAATACGCCGTCGATTCCGACTTGAGCAGCGATGACCTCGGCCGTGTTTTTGTTGTCGCCGGTCATCATGATGACCTCCAGGCCGAGCTTGTGCATGGCGGTGACGGCCTCAGGCGAGCCTTCCTTGACGGTATCGGCCACGGCCAGCACCCCTGCGGGCGCACCATCGATGTTAACGAGCATCGCCGTCTTGCCTTCCCTTTCCAGACGAGAGCGAATCTCCGTCAAGGCTGTGTCGGTGTTGAGACGAGCAGAACCGACCACAACCTCTCGTCCTTCAACCCGAGCTTTGACGCCCGCGCCCGTGATCGCCTCGAAGGCATCGGGGTGAACGAGGGTAAGGCCCTGGGCTTTGGCGGCTTCGACAATGGCTTCGCCCAGAGGATGCTCGGAGCCACGTTCGGCGCTGGCGGCAAGATAGAGCAGAGCCTGCTCGGGGCTGTAGCCATCGACTGAAACGGCTTGCCAGCCGGGAGCAACGACCACATCTGTGAGACGGGGCTTACCCTCGGTGAGCGTGCCTGTTTTATCGAGAACGATGGTCTGGATCGACTCGGCCCGTTCCAGTGATTCGCTGTTGCGGAAGAGAATGCCGTGTTGGGCACCGCGCCCGGTGCCGACCATAATTGCCGTGGGGGTGGCCAGTCCCAAAGCACAGGGGCAGGCAATGACCAGCACCGCCACAGCATTGATCAGGCTGCGGGTAAAACCGGCATCACCGATGAAAAGCCAGGCGAAAAAGGTGAGAAAAGCGATGGCAATGACCACGGGTACAAAGACGCCGGCAACCTTATCGGCCAGGCGTTGAATAGGCGCCTTCGAGCCCTGGGCTTCTTCGACGAGACGAATGATCTGGGCGAGAGCAGTTTCTCGGCCCACCCGCGTGGCCTGAATGCGCAGCAAACCCTGTTTGTTGAGGGTGGCGCCAATGACCTGATCGCCAGGCGTCTTATCGACAGGAATCGACTCACCTGTCAGCATGGATTCGTCCACGGCACTTTGCCCCGAAAGCACGACCCCATCTACAGGGATCTTCTCGCCCGGGCGAACGATAACGATATCGCCTACGCGCACCTGGGCAACAGGCACATCGATTTCCTCACCATCACGTTCGACCCGTGCCGTCTTCGCACGCAAACCCATCAGGGCTTTGATTGCTTCGGAGGTAGCGCCTTTGGCCTTTGCTTCCAGAAACTTACCGAGACGAATCAAGGTGATAATCACGGCGGCAGTTTCGAAATAAACATGATCGCCGAGAGCAAAGCCGAAAGCATTGCCGAGAATCACGGCAACGCTGTAAAAATAGGCCGCCGAGGAGCCCATGGCAATGAGAACATCCATGTTGGCGGCGCCATTTTTCAGGGCCTTGTAACCATTGACATAGTAGTCGCGACCGACATAGAATTGCACCGGTGTGGCCAAAGCCCACATCAGCCAGTTGAGCCAGGGCGCATGAGCCCAGGCGCCCAACAAGCCAAAGTCACGGCTCATGGAGATGAGGAAGAGAGGGATGGTGATGATCAAACCGGTCTTGAGCAAGTGCTTTTGCCGATCGATCTCCCCCTGCCGTGCCTGACGCTCGGCATCCTCACTGTCTTCCGCCCCCTCCGTTTCGATAACATGGTAGCCCAAGTCTTCCACCAGTGCCTTCATTGCCTCAGTGTCGACCATGGCCGGATTGTAAACCACCGAGGCTTTTTCGGTGGCAAGATTGACGACCACATTGTCGATACCGGGTAGGCGTTTGAGATTACGCTCGATGGTCGTGGAACAGTTGGCGCAGGTCATGCCGGCGATGGGTAGTTCGACTTTCGCCTCGGCCACGTGATAGCCCAGTTCTTCGATGAGATTGTTGATTTGCTCTGGAGCCACCACGCTCGGATCGAAGATAACGCGGGCACGTTCTGTGGCCAAATTGACAGATGCCTCCTCCACACCTTGCATACGTTTGAGATTGCGTTCGATGGTTGTGGAGCAGTTGGCACAGGTCATGCCGGTGATGGGCAGGATGAGTTGTTGTTCGGTCATAATTGAAGGGGAGTACGGGCTAAAAAGTCGATGAAAGAGAGATGCATGTTAGTTTGTAGGGGCGTAGCCGGCTTCGGCCAGGGCCGCGCGCGCTTTTTCCAGAGCGGCATCGGAAGTGTATTCGACGAGGACGGTCTGGCTGCCGACGTTTCCCTCGATATAGGTCACGCCATCCACAAATTTGAGCTCGCGCTGGATGGACATGAGGCAATGATGGCAAGAAATTGTGGGAATCGTGAAGGTTGTTTTCATGGAATAGGCTCCTATGGGGTTAGTATGATGGATGGGATTTCAACGTTGCAGTTTTGTCGAGGCATCGAAGATGTTGATGATTTCGCCGATCACACGTTCTCGTTCTACGTTGTCTTCAGAACGAATGGCTGTGGTAACACAGGTTTCGAGATGATTTTCTAAAATCAGGGCATTGATGCGATCGAGTGCTTTTTGTACAGCTTTGATTTGTTTCATGATGTCGATGCAATAAGCATCCTCCGCCACCATGCGTTCAATGCCGCGCACATGACCTTGAACGCTGCGGAGGCGATTGGTAACATCTTTTTTGATAGCTTGTTGCATAGGACAAATTCGGAGTCGAGATTGCGGATTTGAGGCCGGTCGAGCGGCCGGCACCAGTTGTCGTTTTTCGTGTGATCGTGGTGCGATAGGTGCTCGCTTAGCTTATTCGATATGCACCCCCTCCCCAGGGGGGTAGGGGTCTGCATCATAACTGAAGCCCTTGTCTTTGTCAAATCTCAGAAGCTGATTTTGTCATCACCCTACCGCTCTTGAGCTACGCACAGTCCATCTATAACCCGGAAAATCTGTAAACCGGAAAACCGGGATGGCGCGGCTTCACCCACAACCGGCCTAGTTTTCTGGGTTACTGGTTTACCGGGCTACACGTGATCTGTGTGCATTTTATTTTCATCATGATGGCGTGCGTAGCGCGCACCGTAGATCTGATTTGAATGCTACGCAAAAGCTGAGGCCGCCGTGGTCAGGAGAAGCGAATGTCTAAACCCGAAGCCCTACCATCCCCCAAAAAGCAGCAATCCGGCTAACCATTTTCGTAGTTAGCCGGATTGCGCACCCCAAAGCATTAGGAGGCTATCCCTATGAAGGGAAGACCAGCAACGTGCGGAGGCATCCACACACTATTCCATTAGATGCAAGGGGTAAGGGATGGTTACATGTTTCACACCCAATTTCGAGAAAATTCTCGAAATCTCGAACTACTTTTCGACCTTGTAGCCTTGCTGCTCCCAGGCAACCATTCCGCCTAGCATGTTGTGGACATGCTCGTAGCCTTGCTGGCGCAGAAAACTGGCAGCACGGCGGCTGCGGTTGCCGGAATGGCAGACGGTGATGATGGTTTTGTCGCGTGGGATGTCGCTAAGGCGGTCGGGCAGAGTGCCCAAAGGAACAAGGGTGACACCAGGAATATGGCCTTCGTCGTATTCGAACTGCTCACGTACATCGAGAATGATAACATCGTCCCGATTCAGCAAGGGTAAGACGTCACTGGGCTGAATATCGGCGGGCAGAGTATCGAGATTCTCGAGGGTGGGTGTGGCCGTAGGGCTTTGAGCAGAGCTGCAGGCAGCCACGCTCAACAACAAGAGAAGAATAGCGAGGAGGAGGAAGGGTAAAACCTGTTTTCGGGAGTTCATAACAGTCAGGAAGTGGAGGGAGCGGGTTTTCGGAAACGATGATTGTAGAGCAGGCCCAGGAGACCGAGTGCCATCGAGATCAGGGAAATCACGGAAGCGGTCGGCAATGAGCCTAAAACCCAGGCGTCGGGACGGAAGAAAAGTTCGATCCAGAAGCGCCCTAAGGGATAGTAAATCATGTAAAAGAAGAGTAAGTCAGGGGTGCGGAGACGTTTGTCGAAGCGACGTACTAACCACAACATGATAAGAACACCGGCGATTGACCAGAGTGATTCATACAAAAATGTTGGGTGAAAGCGCGTTTCCGGGCCAACAGAACCGGCAGGGGGACAAAGAAAATTACCATAACGATGGTCACAGTCAATTTTAATACCCCAAGGAAGCTTGGTGGGGGGGCCGTACAGCTCTTGGTTGACGAAATTCCCCCAGCGGCCGATAGCCTGGCCCAGGAGAAGGCCCGGCGTCGCCAGGTCTATCCATTCCCAAAAGCGCAGCTTGGCAAAATAAGTGTAGATCAGGATTCCTAAAGCACCACCAATCACACCCCCATAAATACCTAAGCCGGCAAAGCCACCGGTCTTCCAAAAGGCGATGATGTCGATGGGGTGCTCGCGGTAATAATCCCAGCCGATACCAACGGCTGGGGTCGAGAAGACATGGTAAAGACGGGCGCCGAGGATGCCGAATAAAAGCGCCAGAGTCAGCATATTCCATACGTGATCGGGGTCTTGCCCTCGACGTTTGGCTACCCATGAAGCCGCATAGCCGCCCAGGAGGGCACCCGTGACAATAATGATGCCATACCACTGTACCGGCCATGAGCCGATTCTAAATGCAACTGGGTCCATAGTACACTCCGTTGAATGAAAGATAAGTCAGGTGATCGCCTGCTAAGGCGTGCAGACTATCGCAGTCTTGTTTGATTTGCAAGTTTATGTTGGGTTGGGTGGTGTAAATGATGAGGGCGACGAAGGCGGGGGAGGAGCATCGCCGGCGACATTAAGGCGCGCTTTGAGTGTTCCTCGCACGCCACGTACGCGATCAAAAAAGGCATACCGATCCGAGTCGATATGGTCATAAGCACTATAAAGAATGTAGCCTTCCAGGCCCAGATAAGCTCCGGCAACGAGAAGGGGAGCCGCTGTGTAGGTCGTTACCACGCCCAGAGCTTTAACGATAGCCAGGCCCTTGACCACAACATCAGCGATCTTCATACGCCCCTCGAAACTGCCTTGTAAGGCGGCAATCTCCTGTGCTGTTCTGAGCAGCACAGCCGCGTCTCCTTGATAGTTGCCAATCCAGCTTTTGCTTTCATCGATCACATCATCGATCTTCAGGAATTTTACAACGAGTTGGGCAATGAATTCCTCGCCTGAAATCGACTCCAGCAACTCGGTGACGCCACGCCGCACCATCTCTTCGCCTCCGGGCCCCAATAGCAGACTAATTTTTTCATTCGCGCGAACCACATACTGAACGGCGGACTCAATGACATTGCTGGCTCCTTCCTTCAGCCAGGACCCCATATCCAGCCCTACGGTTTCTGCCGCCTCTTTGACCACAGCAAAATCCATGGCCAAGAGGTTGGCGATGGTATCCGTACTGGCGTCGATCGTGCCTGACTGCACGGCATGCAGGCATTTGTAGGCAGCCGCCTGCAATTCCAGCTGATTCTGGCCACGATAACCAGGGAGGGGGGCGGGGGCCAGTAGCCGCTCGGGCTCAGCCAGAGCTTGCTGGATCAGCCTTTCATAGCCACTCAAGGTGAAAGGACGTGCACCTCTGGCAACTGAGGGTTCTGCTTGTGGGGGTTGTAGGAGGCGTTCGGCAATGGCAAGATCGGCCGCGGCCGCGGCCAGGAGACGTATTTCCGCACGACTGCGCTGATAGGCATCGGTGGCTTCCACCCATTCTTGACGCAACTCCTCCTGCAAGGCCGTGCTCTTGTCCAAGAAAGCTTCCACAGCCTCGATTTGAGAGTCGGAAAAAGGAGCTGCCGGGCGTGTTGCTTCACCGGCGCGTGTGATCTCGTCTGCGGGTGTCAGTAACTGGCTGAGGGCAGCGAGGTAGGTCGGTAATACGGATTCTGTTGCCATTTTCAGCTTTCCTCCGGCATTGACGAAGCAGGGTCATCCTCACTCAGCCCCAGTGCCATCAAATAGCCCCGGGCCCGCTCACTCAGAGGATAATGATTGACAAGCGCCCAAAATCGAGGTCCGTGATTGGCCTCGAGAAGATGCGCCAATTCATGCACAAGAACATAATCCTGCACCCACTGTGGCAGAGAGCCTACCCGGTGCGAAATACGAATCGTCCCCCGCGCCGGCGTGCAAGAACCGAATTGCCGTGACTGATTGCTCACCCAGCGGATCTGACGCCAGTTGAGCTTGTTGCCAAAGTACTTGCGGTTGAGCAAGTGGGCTCGTTCTTCAAGCCTCGAATCCGAAAGCTTCTGAACTTCCTTTTTGCGTTTGATCCGGCTCTTGAGATTCTCGACAGCCTGATTGAGTTCAACCTCGCTGATGTGTGCGGGTGCACGCACGATGAGAGTATCACCTTCCAGGCGAGCGCTAATTGTCTTGCGGCGTCTGGCGCTACGAATGACTTCGATCTTCATATTCCTATTATAGACGTTTGCTGCCCGTTCCGAAAATAGATGTCCTCCAAGTGCGTCG
>JAADFV010000129.1 GCA_013152695.1 Chloroflexota bacterium
TTTATGCTGCCCACGACGAGGGCATTGCTGTGCATGTTTGGGTGGACGAAACTCGCCCCCGCAATCAGGGGGCGCGGCTCACGGCCTGGGAGCTAGGGCAACATGGGGTTCCGCACACGGTCATTGCCGACAATGTGGGCGGCCATCTGATGCAGCATGGCCTGGTGGATGTCGTGATCACTGGCACGGATCGTACCCTCTACACCGGTGATGTTGCCAACAAGATTGGCACTTATCTCAAAGCCCTGGCAGCGCATGATAATGGCATACCCTTTTATGTAGCCTTGCCCTCATCCAGCTTTGACTGGGAACACCGCGATGGACTGAAAGAGATTCCCATCGAACAGCGGGGCGCCCACGAAGTGAAATACATCCAAGGGCTGCACCAAGGCAAAATCGTGCAAGTCCTACTGACGCCAGAGGAGAGCCCTGCTGCTAATTATGCTTTCGATGTTACCCCCGCCCGTCTCGTTACCGGTCTTATTACCGAGCGGGGGATTTGTCCTGCCAGCGAAGAGGGGGTCTTGGCCCTCTATCCCGAGAAAAAATAGGAAGCGACTTATGGCTTATCACCCTCTAGACGAAAACACCGTCATTCAGTATATCGTAGGCCGACCTTCGATGGCCAAGGTTTTTTCCAGTTTTGAAACACTTTCTGTCAGTGAGGTCGGAGATGGCAATCTCAATTTGGTCTTCATCGTCCAAAATGAGGCCCGGCCTGAGGAATCTGTCATCCTCAAACAAGCGCTTCCTTTTCTACGCGTTGCCGGAGACTCCTGGCCGCTGACGCGGGAGCGCATGCGCTACGAGACCCAGGCCCTGCTCAAGCATAACGAGCTGGCCCCTGGCCTGGCGCCGGAGGTCTATGATTTCGACGAAGAGATGTCGCTCGTGATCATGGAAAACCTGCAGGAGCATGAAATCATGCGGAAAGGGCTGGTGGCACGCAAGCGCTACCCTCACTTTGCCGACCATATCTCCACCTTCCTCGTCAACTCCCTCTTTTTCACCTCCGACCTCTATCTCACCGGTCCTGAGAAAAAGCTCCTGGAAGCTAAATTTGTCAACGAACAATTACGCAAGTTACAAGAGGATTTCGTTTATACCAACCCCTACATGGAATCGGAGGAAAATAACTGGAATCCCCTGATCGATGATGCTGTACAGGCCGTGCGCGCCGATGCCAAGCTGAAAATCGCCATTGCCGAGATGAAGGAGGCCTACATGACTCATGCCGAGGCCCTCATCCACGCCGACTTGCATACCGGCTCGATTATGCTCAATGCTGAGGACACACGCGTGATCGACCCTGAATTCGCCTTCTTCGGGCCGATGGCTTATGACATTGGTGCCGTTTTACAAAACCTTATTCTCAATTATCTTTCACACTACGGCCACACCCCCGACCAGACAGAACGCGAGTCCTATCAGGCTTACTTGCTGGAGATGGTGCGGGACATCTGGAATCAGTTCGCGCGGAAATTTGATGAGACCTGGCAGGCTAACAATCGTGGTGAGCTTGTTCCCCAAAAGTACTGGGCCTTCCCCGGCGGGGAGGAAGCCTTTGCCGAGTACCGTCGTCGCTATTTACACCGCTTGTTGCAGGAAGTCGCCGGTCATGGCGGAGTCAAATTCCTGCGGCGTATGATGGGCATTGTCAGCGTCTGGGATTTGACCAGTATTGAGGATGCAGCCAAGCGTGCCGTGGCGGAACGTCTGGCCATTCAGATTGGCCGTCGTTGGGTGACGGAACGTAAATCGGTCAATTCTATCGATGATCTTGTCGGCATGGTTGAAGAGGAATGCCAGGGTGTAGTGGTCTAACCCGGCATCATAACTATCTTACCACTTTCTTTTTTACCAAACTACTCGTTCCCGAGGGAGAATCTTCATGAAAAAGATACTCAATAATCCTGAAAATTTTGTGACGGAAATGTTGGATGGCTTGCTCAAAGCGCACCCAGACCAACTCGCCTATACCCAAGATATCCATTGTATCGTGCGCGCAGATTCGCCCATCGAGGGTAAAGTAGCGCTGGCGACCGGAGGCGGCTCGGGGCATTTGCCCGTCTTTTTAGGATATGTGGGCAAAGGGATGCTCGATGGCTGTGCTGTTGGCGATGTATTCGCTTCGCCCAGCGCCGAGCAAATGCTTTGGGTGACACAGCGCATCCATGGTGGGGCCGGCGTCGTGTACATCTACGGCAATTACGGCGGCGATGTCATGAATTTTGATATGGCCTCAGAGATGGCCGAATTTGAGGACATCGAGGTTCGCACCGTGCTCGTGAAGGATGATGTTGCTTCGGCGCCCCCTGAGGAAGCCGATCGCCGCCGGGGTGTGGCAGGGATGGTCTTCGCTTTCAAAATCGCGGGGGCCAAGGCTGATAAAGGCGGTTCTCTGGATGAAGTGGTCGCCGTCACCGAAAAGGCCCTGGCCAACATCCGCACCATGGGCGTGGCCCTATCGCCCTGCACCGTTCCCATGGCGGGAAAACCCACCTTTAGCATCGGCGAAGACGAAATGGAGATCGGCATGGGTATCCATGGTGAACCGGGCATGAAACGCGAGAAATTGCAGACCGCCGACGAAATCTCCGAGCGCATGACCGTTGCCATCCTCGATGATCTGAAACCCCAGGAGGGCGATCGCCTTGCCGTCATGGTCAATGGCCTGGGGGCAACGCCACCGGAAGAACTTTACATCATCTATCGCAAGGTTCACGAGCTACTGAACAAACGAGGGCTGAGCGTGTACCGGGCATACGTGGGCGAATATGCCACTTCCATGGAAATGGCCGGCGCTTCTCTCACCTTTTTCCGTCTCGATGACGAACTGATCGAACTCCTTGACCACCCCGCCCATACACCGTTCTTTATCCAAGTCTAGATCTCCGAGGAGGAAGTCGAGTGACTACACTGATTTCGGGACAAGCCGTTGCCCAAGCACTTAGCCGGGTTGGCCAGGCGCTGATCGCACAAAAAGAATACCTGACTTCCCTTGATCAGGCGATAGGAGATGGTGACATGGGCATCACACTCACTAAAATTGGCAATGCTCTTCTCTCCTATTGCAGCGATACAGCCACAGACGATCTGGGCAAATTCTTGCTGGGAGCGGGAATGACTGCCAACCGTGCCGGCCCTTCGACCATGGGAACACTCTTGGCAACGGCCTTGATGCGGGCTGGCAAAGTGGTCAAAGGCAAGAGTGAGCTTACACCACAAGACCTCGCCGAGATGTTCGCGGCCGCCGACAAGGGAATTCAAGACCGAGGTAAGGCCAAACTTGGAGACAAAACCATCGTCGATGCCGTCCACCCGGCTAACGAAGCCTTTGCCCAGGCCATTGCCGCTGGCGACAGTCTGGCCGAGGCCGGTCAAAAAGCTCTACAGGCAGCTAAAAATGGCCTTGACAGCGTTACGCCCTTGCGTAGTAAAATCGGTCGGGCAAGTTGGGTAGGCGAGCGTACTGAAGGCAAAGTCGATCCCGGTTGCGCCGCTTTCGTCATCATGCTTTCCGCTATCCTTGAGCCATCCTCTGCCTGATTCTCAGTCAGCATCCCATGGTTGCTCGAGCTAAAACTCGTTATTTTGCCGAGAGTAATCGCTTTCAAACGGCACAGGCCCGAGTACCAGTACATCCCAAACCACACAAATCTTCCGATTCTTCACCGGACATTCCCCGCTCTTCCTGAGCAAGTTCAAGCCACCCCACAGCACAAAGCCGCCCTCTCGAGGCCGAACCATCTCGCCTAAAATCGATTTCAGCGACGAAATTTGCAAGTCTGTGCGGCGAAATCTTTCATGGGCCATTCTCATTGCCTGTGAAATTCATGCTCAAACCAGCCAGGGCCCGCCCTGACTTACCTGAAGAGCGACATCTTAGAAAGACTGTCCGGTCATGAATCTACCGAAGCAAAAGGAGGTGAATCTGCTATCGAAAAGATTGTCTGACCCCCAACCAGACCCCTATCGTCCCAATCCATTTTTCAATTCAATTCCGAGGAGAGTAGAACCATGAAGCGTCTGACATTAGCTGTTATTGTGATTATGGTCGTTGCCCTGGCCGTGGCAGCTTGTGCTGCCCCTGCACCGGCTACACAAGCACCAGCCGCCACCGAAGCTCCCGCCGCCGCTCCCACCGAAGCCCCCGCGGCAAAGACCCTCAACTTTGTCACGGTTGTCAAGATCGCCGGCATCAACTGGTTTAACCGCATGGAAGAAGGCGTCGTTGCCTGGGGCAAAGATCATGGCGTCAATGCAACCCTGGTAGGCCCGGCCGAAGCCGATGCCGCTCAGCAGATTCCCATCATCGAAGACCTCATCGCCCAGCAGGTCGATGCCCTCTGTGTCATCCCCATGGACCCCACCCAGCTTGATCCTGTTCTGAAGAAAGCGATGGATGCTGGCATCGTCGTCGTCACCCACGAAGCCTCCAACCAGAAGAACATGGACTACGACATCGAAGCCTTCGACAACCGCGCCTTTGGTGCCGGTCTCATGGATCGCTTGGCTGAAGCCATGGGTGAAGAGGGTGAATATGCCGTCTTCGTCGGCAGCCTTGGTTCCAAGACCCACAACGAGTGGGTAGATGGCGCCATTGCCCGCCAGAAAGAGGCTTATCCCAACATGACATTGGTTGGTGACAAAAACGAAAGCTTCGATGATGCTGAAATTGCATACCAAAAGGCCAAGGAAATCCTGGCAGCTTACCCGAACATCAAAGGCTTCCAGGGTAGCGCTTCCACCGACGTAGCCGGCATTGGTCGTGCTGTCGAGGAAGCTGGTCTACAAGACGAAGTCGCCGTTGTCGGCACCAGCCTGCCCTCCATCGCCGGTGACCTGCTCACAACCGGCGCTATCGATGCCATCGGCTTCTGGGATCCGGCCGTAGCCGGCGCCGCCTGCAACCAAATCGCCCTGATGAAAATCAATGGCGAAACAATTGGTGAAGGTACCGATCTTGGTATCGACGGCTATAACAACCTGAAGGCCGTAGGCAACGTGCTCTATGGTGATGCTGCTGTCTACGTAACGGCAGAAAACGCGGCAGAATATCCCTTCTAAACCGCTCTTTCCCCCTTCCCGTGCGCGACTTGCGCACGGGAAGGTTCTTACTTCCTCAATCATCCCATCTTAGCTTGATCCGAGTATTTTCTCAATGGCAGACCAATTACTGCGTCTTACCGGCATTTACAAATCTTTTGCCGGCGTTCGCGCCCTCCGAGGTGTCGATCTCAGCATCGAAAGCGGCAGAATCCATTGTCTGGTGGGAGAGAATGGCTGCGGTAAATCGACCCTGATCAAAATCATTGCCGGCGTCTACCCACGGGACGCGGGTGAAATGTTCATCAATGGCAAGGAATTTACCTCCATCAGTCCCATCGACGCCATTCGGGAGGGCATTCAGGTCATTTATCAGGACTTTTCCCTCTTTCCCAACCTCACCGTGGCTGAGAATATCGCCCTGAATGAAGAGCTTGCTGAAGGCCGACGTTTCGTCAACTGGCGAGAGGTACGCCGTGTCGCCAAAGATGCCTTGGCCCAAATCGAAGTCGACCTTCCCCTCAATGTCCGCGTGGAGGAAATGTCAGTCGCTAATAAGCAGCTTATCGCCATCGCCAAAGCACTGCGCCAGAACGCCCAGTTGATCATCATGGACGAACCCACCAGTGCTTTGACCGAGCGAGAGATTCGGGCCTTGTTCGCCGTGATCCACAAGTTGCAAGAACGCCGGAATATCGCCTTCCTCTTTGTCAGCCACAAATTGAACGAAGTCCTGGAGATCTCGGAAACGATCATCGTCATGCGTAATGGCAAGATCGTCAGTACCGGCGACCGCAAAGAATACGATACGACCCGTCTCATTTTCGAGATGACGGGACATGGCATTACCGAAAAGTCGTATGCTTTCACCCCCGACATGAGTTTGCCTCCCTTGCTCAAGGTCGAAGACCTCAGTACCAGTGATCTGCTACAAGACATCAATTTCGAGCTGCGTGAGGGTGAAATTGTCGGTGTAACAGGACTTCTCGGCTCGGGGCGTACTGAACTGGCCCTGGCGCTTTACGGCATGTTGCCTTTGAGTGCGGGACGCATCTATATCGATGACAAGCTGGTACAAATCAACTCCATCCAGGATGCCATTGCCAATGGTATTGGCTATGTGCCCGAAGATCGGTTGAGTGAAGGACTTTTCCTGGAACAGACGATCAGCCGTAATCTCGTCGTCAGGATCATCGATCGACTACGTGGCGCCCTCGGTTTGACCGATCCGCAAAAAGTCCGTGAACAAGCCCATCACTGGGTCAACGCCCTCAGCATCAAGACCTCCGACCCGGAACTACCGGTCAAGACCCTCTCCGGCGGCAACCAGCAGCGGGTCGTCCTGGCTAAATGGTTGGCCAGCACACCACGAGTGATGATCCTCAATGGCCCCACTGTCGGTGTCGATGTCGGCTCGAAGGAAGAGCTACACGAGATGATGAAGCAGTTGGCAAGCGAAGGCATGGGGCTGCTGGTGATTTCTGATGACATCCCCGAACTGTTGCAGACATGCAATCGCATTCTGCTGATGCGCCATGGCCGCATCATCGAGGAGATTTTGCCTTCCGAAACCAATGAAAACGAACTCTCTGCCAAGCTAATCGAGGAATAACACAGTGAAACGC
>JAADFV010000130.1 GCA_013152695.1 Chloroflexota bacterium
ATTCAGGCGTAAATGATGGCTGTCGCTGGGAGGACCGGGGTAAAAAAGATGGCCTGGCGCAAAGGTAACACCCAATTCTAAGGCATGGACATAAACCGTGGTGGCGCTCGGGCCTTGCCATGGTAATTGCACCCAGGTAAAGAGTCCTCCCCGCGGGACAGTCCAATTCGTGCCGGCCGGCATGTAAGCAGTGAGAGCCTCTTGCATGGCCTCGAGTCGGGCGCGATGAGCGCGTCGTACTTGTTCGAGGTGCGCCAGAAATTGCCCTTGACGTAAGTAGACGGCAAGGGCTCGCTGATTGAGTTCGCTGGCAGCAATATCCAGGGTTTGGTGGGCGGCGCTCAGGGGGGGATAAAGGCGCGCCGGTGCCAGCAAGTAGCCGATACGTGCTCCAGGCAGCAGGCATTTTGAGTATCCATTGACGTAAATGACATTATCGCTTGTATCCAGAGCTCGCAAGGGGGGCGGCGGCGGTCGTTGGAGCCAGAGGTGCCGGTAGACATCATCCTCAAGCAGGAGGAGCTCATACTTCGCCGCTAATTCTACCAGCTGCTGGCGATGAGCGAGGGGCATGCAAACACCGGTGGGATTCTGGTAAGTGGGGGTGAGGTACAAGAGACGTGGCTGATAACGGCTGATAAGTTCTTCGACATGTTCGATTACCATCCCCTCTTCATCACTCTCGACCAGGTGAACATGGATACCCGAACTGGCCAGCAGATCGAGCACATGCAGGTAGGTGGGACTTTCGAGGAGGACATGATCGCCCTGACGTAAAAGCGTGCGCAAGACCAGGGCCAAGGCTTGTTCGGCGCCGCTGGTGATCAACAGTTGTGCCGGTTGGGCTTCGACAGCAAAGCTTGCCAGTTCGGTGGTGATGGCCTGTAATAGCGCTGGATACCCTTCGATGGGGCCGTATTGCAGTACTTCTGAGCCGGCGCTTCGTAACACGGTGTTCAGAGCCAGGCGATAGGCTTCGACCGGTAGAAGATCGGTGGCCGGCATGCCGGGAGCAAAGGAGAGAATGTCGTGCCTGCGAGCCAGACGCATCATCTCGCGGCTAAATTGGTGTGCGTTCCAATCGGCGGGGTTGCGCAAGCTGGGGGGAGGTGGGGCAGAGGCACTGGGCTGCATCGCCCGGTCCAGAACGAAACTGCCACGGCCGACCTGTGAGCTGATGTAGCCCTCGGCGCTGAGTTCGGCATAGGCCGTAACGACGGTGATACGGTTGACGCCGAGTTCCTTGGCAAGAAGACGAGTCGCGGGCAGGCGCGTCAGGGGCGGAAGCTCTCCCCCTTCGATCAGAGCCATGATATGCAGTTTGATCTGTTGGTACAAGGGCTGACTGCTATGACGATCGAGGGGAATCTCGAAAAGAGGATGGGCAAGCATTGGGGTAGAATAAAGAAGAAAGGGTGGATTCAGGCCGCGGTGCTTTGACGGGCACGCTCAAGTGAGGCGCGCTCGGCCATCTGTTGCCGCAGAGTACGGATATCTTCAGGCACTAAGTAGGCTGTGAAGGCGAGAAAGACTGAACCCAGGAGCCAGGCCGATACACAGATAAGCAAAATGGCCAGATGCAGGGAAGAGCGCACGGCAATAAGGCCGGCAAGAAGGGGTGCCAGGGCAGCACCGGTATTTTCGATAAAATACTGGATGGCCAGAGCTGTGCTCCTCACTTCGGGCAGAGTAATGTCATAGACGGTAGAGACGACGTTAGGCGAAGCAAAGGGAATGAAGAGGGCTGTTAGCATCAAAAGGGCTAGAAATAGGCCTTGATTTTCAATGGGTACATTCATGGTCAGAGTCAGGAACACGGCTCCCATAAGAACTGCCCCCATGGCCACCAACATGCGCCCACGCGGCGTACGTTTGAATAACCAGTCTCCCAGCACGCCTCCCACCAAATAGCCCAAAGCCAGAACTAAGATGGCCGGCGCCATCGTTGCCAGTACTTCATCCGCACTGTAATGCCGTTCGGTTTCGAGATAGCGAAAGAACCAAAAGGTAATGACCTGCCAGGGAAAAACACCGACAAAGCCCTGAATAAAAAGCAGGCGCAGACTCCGTTTCCGAAATAAGTCCAGGGCAATACGTTTGTCGAAGCGATAAACGCCGATTTCCTCCAAATCGGCCAATTCGGGCTCAGCCTGGCCGCGTGGTGCCTCCCGCACTAAGAAATAAATCACTACAGCCAACACCAGTCCCAATGACCCTGTCACATAGAATACTCCCCGCCAGCCGATCATACTCCCCAACAACGTTGCGACCAGTAGCCCGGTCATGTAACCGAGGGGTTGTGTCAACTGCAGTAATCCGTAGATCTTTCCCCGCATCTCTGGCCCAAAATAGTCGGAAATGAGGCTGTAGAGGCCGGGATAACTGGAATCGTCGATGCCGGTGGTGGCGCGGGTGACGAGGAAGGTGGGGAAGGTAGGGGCGATGGCGCTCAGCCAGGTGGTGGAGCCCCAAATGAAGGAGGCGAGGGCGAGTAGCTTGGCGCGCGCAAAGCGATCGTAGAGATATCCCCAAAGCGGGTACATGAAGGCACCAACCAATAGTGCCCCCGTGAAGACCAGGCCCATTTGTGCCTCGTTGATGCCAAATGTCTCCATGATCGGAGTGGTCAAGGGGCTGATCAATAACTTATCTGATTGATGCAGCAGCATAAAGGCAAAAAAGATGGCAACAACGCCCCAACGGTAGCGATTCGACTGTTTCATGGGATTACTCCTTTACAAACAAGGCGTGAGGCAAAACTAAACAGGTTGATTCTTCCATAGATTGTCACAGAGATGACAAACATGTGTCACCCTGAGTCACATATGTCACCCTGAGTAAAACGAAGGGTCTCGCCGTACATGTACGAGTGAGATTCTTCACTTCGTTCAGAATGACGGGGGGGCTAGATAACCATTCAGACAAGAAATTGGGAGAATACGAGGGAATAGTACGTCATTGGTAAGGTTGTCGCAAGATCGGGCATGAGCCAGCAACACTCGCCATTGTTGCTTTTTCCTCCCTCGACTATAATAGCTACAGAATTTTTCCTCACTTTATTTCTTCATCTTTCCGGGCAATCATGACCCCGAATTGGCGAAAGGAACCCAATCATACCATGAACATCGTAACCTTAGGTGAGCTTCTTATCGACATGTTTCCGGCCGAGATCGGACGACGGCTGGTAGAAGTAACAGCTTTTCATCCCAAACCTGGTGGTGCCCCTGCCAATGTGGCGGTGGCAGCCAGGCGGCTGGGCGCAAAGAGCGCTTTCATCGGCAAGGTCGGTGATGATGCCTTCGGACACTTCCTCATCGAGGTCATGCAAAAGCAGGGCGTAGAGACCCGCGGCATGCGTATCGACGAGGAAGCACGCACGACCATGGCTATCATTGCCAAGCCGGACGCCAACAGTGCCGAATTCGTCTTTTATCGCAATCCCGGCGCCGACCAGCGTCTACGACCCGACGAGCTGGACACCGAGCTCCTCAAAGCAACTCGAGCCCTTCACTTTGGCTCGCTCAGCCTCACTGATGAACCCAGCCGCAGTGCCACTTATGAAGCGATGCATATTGCCAGTGCTGCTGGTGCCCTCATTTCCTTCGATGTGAACTACCGCCCCAGCCTCTGGTCCAGCCCCGAACAGGCTCTGGCACAGATCACAGCTATGGTACCCCACGTCAATTTACTCAAGGTCAACGAAACCGAACTGGCGCTGCTGACCGGAACTGAGCCAGAGGAGGAGACAGACCTCAGCCAAGCTGTAAACAAGCTGTTGGCGATGGGGCCGGCACTGGTGGTCGTCACCCTGGGCGCGGGCGGCAGTCATTTTCAAACCAGGGAGGGCGGCGCTTTCATTCCCGCCTTTGCGGTTGATACCGTGGATGCTGTTGGCTGCGGAGACGCCTTCATTGCCGGTGTGTTGCATCAACTTACGCAGATGCCCGATTGGCGAAGCCAACTCAAACTCGAACGCCTTCACCAGGTTCTTCGATATGCCAATGCTGTTGGTGCCCTCACAGCCACCAAACAAGGTGTGATTCCTGCTCTTCCCACAGCGACACAAGTACAAGCCTTCCTCGACTCTCATCCTCTCAACTAGATATTTTTAGCTCGCGACATTTAACAAATGAGCCAGGAACCTGTTAATTCTATCGTGGATGTCACCCTCAACGGCTCGAAGAGACAACATCCATGACGGGTTTAGCTGGGAAGCAATGGCTAGATTCTTTCTGAAAACGATAGCTTCAGCAGAGGTTTGCCGGCAAAGAATCTCTGTCCGCTAAAGATGAGATTCGGAATGATCAACCATAGTGTGCCAGCGTTGGCTTGGTACGGCCAGGAGAGGCACCTTTTTGCGATAAAATTATCATTGCTGCAACTCAGGACTGAGGATTGTCGGCCATCGATTATTTATGGAATAGGTAAACACATGCAGTATTTCAAACGGTTTTCTAGCTTATTTTTGGTCGCGCTCGTTCTTCTTTCTGGTTGCACGATTCCGGCACCGGTGTGCCAGCTCGATACTCTGGTCTATCCCCAAACCAAGATGCTGAGCGGCCAACCTCTGCAACTCGGCATCATCGACGCCAGCCACGTCTTCCCCCTGGACCTGCCAGGACCGTTACGACAGTCTGGGGCAACTTGGGCTGTGCTCGATGATGTGCGTTGGGGCTTCATCGAGCCTCAGGCGCCACAGCAAGGCGTCCATCTTTATGAATGGGACAATGAAACTGCGGCCCTGGATACACGCGTGCAGGCCTACCAACAGGCAGGATTTCAATTGATCATGGTCTTACGGGCCTGGAACCCCTGGGCGCGCGTCGCGGCACCGCAAGGAGGCCAGGCGGCCGCCACTGCTTCCACACCCCCTCAAGCCGACTATCTGGATGATTACGCGGCCTGGGTGCAAGCCCTCGTCGAGCGTTACGATGGTGATGGTGTCGACGACTTTCCTGGCTTGGTGGATGTCGACGGTGATGGCCAGCCCGATCCGGTGCTGCATTATCAGATCGAATTCGAAGCGGTGAGCGGCGTCTGGTGGCAGGGAACCAGCGCCGAAACGACGGTCTCCGATTATCTCAGTTTGTTGCGCACCGCTGCTACCGCCGCCCGCACTGCCAATCCCCAGGTCAAGATGATCGTCGCCGGTATTCCTGCCCTTGATTTGCTTGATGGTGAGCCTACCGCTGCCAGCCTCGAAGACGTCGTCACCAATATCGATCCCGCCGTCTGTGGGGCTATTGGCGCCTTTGCCCAGATATTGGCTGCTACCGATGCCTACGACATTATCAGTGTGCACAGCATGGCCGATTACACCGGCCTTGCCACGCTCGCCCGTTGGGTGCAAACCCTGGCTCCTTCTCCCGCCCCTCCTGTCTGGATCATGGCCGCAACTTCGGCTCCGGCCCTTACTGCCGACCCCCAAACACTGCGCGTCAAGCCGAAATTCCCTGTCCAAGGCGAGACGCTGTGGGCCAGCTTGCAGGATTTCACAGCGCCAGAGCATAATCGCGTCGAGGCCTGGTATCGTGGCGAACAAGTGCGTCTGGCCTTCAAAAAATGGGTTTTAGCCGCCTGGGCCGGCTTCGACGGCCTTATCATGGGCCTGGAACAGGATCGTCCTGAATACGAAAATGCGGCGTTGGGCCAACGCGACCTCGCCTTTCAGGGTTTGCTGGACCCGGCCGATGGTTTTACTACCCCCACAACTCGTCCCGTGATTCCGGCCCTGGCTCTGGCGCAATCGCAGTTGGCCGGGTACACACGCGTACGCAAGCTGGCCGGTTTAGGAGCGAATGTTCAGAGCTACGAATTCCTGATTGAATCACTGCCTGTGTACGTTCTCTGGCTGGATGACGGCCTAGAGCGTGGGCCAGATGATACTCCTCTCACGGCCACAGTGCAACTGCCTGTCCACGCCAGCCAATTCACGACTTTTATGCCCGCGACCACACGTGAGCAAAGCGGTCCCCGCATCGAAGCCTTGACCGCCCAGGACGGCTACCTTAACCTCAGTTTGAGTGAGACCCCGCTTATTGTTCGCGGTGACTGGGCGCCACTGTATTGGCCTCTGATCACCTCAACGGCGCCCTGAGCCATCTTTGAGTGAAGCCAACATTTTCTCGAGAGGCCGGGTATTGATGATCGCGTCCGGGCCGAGCCAGGCGCGGCGGGCGATATGCACACCATAAGTGAGAAAATCCATGTCGCTCGGCCCGTGGGCATCGGTGTTGATGGCAATGAGGCAACCCAGATCGACGGCACGACGAGCATAGACATCATTCAGGTCCAGGCGTGAAGGGTGGGCATTAATTTCGACGACCGTGCCTGTGGCTGCGCAAGCCTGCAACACAGCCTCCATGTCGATGTCTGTGGGCGGCCGTGATCCCAGCAAGCGACTGGTGGGGTGACCGAGAATATCGACATGGGGATTGCGTACAGCGCGCAAACAGCGTTCTGTAATCGTCTTCCGGTCTTGGCGTAAGCTGCTATGAATGCTGGCTATGACTACATCGAGTTGTGCCAGTACTTCATCGGCCAACCCGAGGCTGCCATCTGCCAGGATTTCGACCTCCGTGCCCAGGAGAAGGCGAAAATCTACACCTTTATCCTGCCAAAGCTGGTTTAGATCGCGAATGAGAGCACGTTGCTCGGCCAGGGCCGCTCTACCCCTCCTGTGATGCCCAATCCCACGCTGTGGTCGCTTACCAACCAATATTTGTACCCACGTGC
The DNA here is from genome assembly GCA_013152695.1 of Chloroflexota bacterium. Next base: position 6,736 of record JAADFV010000130.1, read on the forward strand.
CTGCGCGGCCGTTGCCATATCGGCGATGCTGGCCCTACCGTCACTGTAGGTGCTGTGTCCATGCACCTCCCCCTGGATATCGTCCAGGGTGATCAACGTCGGCAAAGCATGCCGCTGTGCTGCTTCGATTTCGCCGCGTAGTTCTCGCAATTCCGGCGGTATCCAGTCCAGTCCCAGGAATTCGTACAGCTCTGCCTCTTCCTCAAAAAAGACTTCGGTTCCGGCCGAGGCCTTGCCGCTGCCGGTGGCGGTAAGACCGTACTCGTTCAGGCTCCAGCCCTGTTTCAGGGCCAGCTCACGTAACGCCACATTGTGCTCCTTGCTCCCCGTGAAATACTGCAAAGCCGCGCCCCAATGCCGTTTTTCCACCACGCGCAGGTCACACTCCAGGCCACTGGCCAGGTGGACACGGCTTTTGCTGGGTCCCGAAAGGAGTACCTCGACAACAGTCGGTAAGGTGCGAAAGGCCGTCATCACATCCTCTGCCCGGTCGCTCACACAGAGGATATCCAGATCCCCCACACTTTCTTTCCACCGCCTTACACTGCCGGCGACCTCGATTTTTTTGATGGCACCGGAGGGAAGTGCTGTCTGCAAATGGGCGATGATATCCAGAGCAACGGGGCGCGCCACTCCCAACGGCGTCCGTTCCTCTGCTCTCTGTTCCCACAAGGCGATGCCTTGCAGGATCTTCTCTTCAGACTTGGCGCCAAAGCCCTTGAGGCCACGTATTTGCTGAGCCTCGGCTGCAGCCTTAAGCGCTTCGACACTGGTGATTCCTAATTCCTTCCAGAGTCGTGCTGCTTTTTTGGGCCCCACACCGGGAATCTTGGTCATTTCCACCACACCCAGGGGTACTTCGGCCAGCAGTTCCTGCAAATAGGGGATTTCCCCGGTCTCCAAGAGCTGGCTGATGTCTTCGGCAATGGATTTCCCCACGTTGGGGATACGGGTCAACTCACCTGCTTCGTACAGCGAGTACAAATCTTGCCCCCAATTTTCGATACTTTCGGCCGCATTCATGAAGGCCATGACGCGAAAGCGGTTTTCCTCTTTGATCTGTAAAATCGTACCGATCAGGCGCAGGGTTTCAGCAACATCCTTATTGCTCAGGCGGGGGGGTGGGGACATAATCAATTCTCTCGAAGTTGCGAAAATGAAGCGGTGGGCGATAGGGAAGGTACCGGCTCACTCTCTTCATTTTAGCGCATCACTTCTTTTCAGACAATACCGGTATTTTGCCTGGTATGTAATAACTTCACCATCCTCAATTTTCTCATTTAGCCAAGGTCTGCAATATGTCTGCCAGTACTTGCCGCACTTGTCTCAACTCCTCCCGGGTGATGACGAGCGGGGGGAGAAAACGAAGGACGGTGGGGCCAGCAGGGAGGGCCAGAATCCCCTGCCCTTCTAAGGCTTTGAGTACCGGCGTTACTTTAATGCGCAAATCGTCTCCCACCATCAGTCCCAGTCCACGCACCTCACGAATCAAGCGTGAATTGATGGCTGCTAACTCGGCCCGGAACCAGGCCCCGAGGCTGGCAGCACGCTCGACCAGCCCCTCCGATACAAGCACATCCAGGGTAGCCGAGGCCGCGGCACAAGCGAGGGGATTACCGCCAAAGGTACTGCCATGGCTGCCGGCCGGCAGAGCCCCCACGCGCTCGCCCAGCAAGCAAGCCCCAACAGGAAAACCACCGCCCAAAGATTTGGCTATGGGCATGAGGTCGGGGATGACGCCCACATGTTCGTGGGCCCACATACGCCCGGTACGCCCTAGCCCTGTCTGCACCTCGTCGATGATGAGCAGAGCCCCCCGTTCATGTGCCCACTGCGCCGCTTGTTGGATGAAGGTGGGATCGAGGACGCGGACACCACCTTCGCCCTGCACCACCTCCAGGAGAATTGCCGCTGTTTCCTC
>JAADFV010000131.1 GCA_013152695.1 Chloroflexota bacterium
GGGGGCTGGTCCATCGTCGCTTACGCCTTGCTCTGCGCCGCATCGTTCTCCTCTTACTGGTGGCCGTTACCTTGGGAGGCTGGTGGTATGTTCGAAATTTGCAGCTTTATGGCGATCCCACCGCACTAAAGCCCTTTTTAGAAATCGTGGGTGGGCGCCCCCAGGCCCTGACATTGCACAATCTTTCTACCGAGCTCCAAGGCTTACGGATCAGTTTTCTCGCTGTCTTTGGCTGGTTCAATCTTCTCTTGCCTGAAGCCATCTATCGAGTCTGGGATGCATTTTTGCTTGTGAGTGGTGTAGGCTTAGTCCTGGCGGCAGGACGTCGCTGGCGTCGAGGCTGGCGGCCGGCAAAACTTTCGCCTCGCTCCCTATCTTTTTTAGCCCTTGTGCTGTGGGTGATAGTTCTTTTTGCCTCCTTGTTGCGCTGGATCAGCATGACACCGGGAGCCCAGGCGCGTTTGCTTTTTCCCGCCATCATCGCGATCAACCTGTTCTTACTGCTAGGGTGGCGTGCTCTTTGTCCAGGCCGAGAGCGGTGGCTACTACTGCCACCCGCCGTCCTCCTCATACTCGCTCTGATCAGTCCTTTTTTCGTCATCCGTCCGGCCTACCAAGCCCCACCCACCCTTTCCTCCCAGGCTATTCCGGCAGCAGCCCGCCTCCCCGATCCCGTCGATATCGATGGGCGTGTGCGCCTCCTGGGCGCTTCTGTGCACCCCACACGCCTCTATCCCGCCGAAACCTTTACTCTCACCCTTTATTGGCAAGCTTTGACCTCTGTTCCTTATGATGCCAGCATTTTTGTCCACTTGTTGGGGAGAGGGAATGAGACTGTTGGGGGGATTGACACCTATCCCGGCTGGGGTACAGCCCCTACCAGTCAGTGGGTGCCGGGTGACATCCTCGTCGATACTTATCAAATCCCTGTTCCAGCCACCATTGCTGCTCCTACCCTGCTTAAGGTGGATGTAGGACTCTTCGATTACACCTCGAAATTGTCTTATCCCAGCCTTACCGCCAGTGGACAAATTCCACCCTTGGGCATTGCCACCCTGCAAGTCCCCTTGCCCGCCACAGCCAATGTCCCTCTCCCCCCAGAGATTACACCCCTGACATCCGTTTTCGCTGACCAGATTCGGTTAGAAGGCTACCATATCTCTGATACGGCGCTTCAACCCGGCGATAATCTTGTTTTGACCCTGGTTTGGCAGGGTGTGGTTCCCATGTCCGAAGACTATGTGGTATTTGTGCAATTGCTCGATGGCCGGGGGCAAAGAGTGGTGGGGTTTGATTCGGAGCCACGGCAGGGTTGGTGGCCAACCAGTGCCTGGGAACCTGGCGCCCTGGTCGTTGATTCCGTCCCCCTCGCCATCCCTACCGATCTGGCGCCGGGACGTTATGACTTGCGCTTGGGGCTCTACCTCCGTCGCACTTTGCAGCGTTTATCTGTCTCGGGCGCCAATGTGCGAGATAACGCCCTCTCTCTGGGAATGGTCGATATCTCTTTGCCTCAGGCGCGAACAGACTAGCATCATGTCTACTGCTCAGGGCTTCTTACATTGGACTAATTACAAGGTAACCCGTAGAATAGCAGCGGTACGTGGTCTCCAGCATAATTACCTCGCTTTCACCCGCACCGCGTACCCTTCCCACACCTATGCTTCGCTCTGCTTACAACTATTTTCTTCCCCTTCTCGTCGATCCTGACCCCAAACGCCAGCGCCGTGCCATCATTGGTTTGCTGGTCATCGGGGGGCTGGGGATTGGTCTGTTGGTGGGGATAGTTGGCCCCACGATTGCTGTTGCTCTCGCCATAGCCGCCCTCGGCGCCTGGCTAGTTCTGCGTAGTTCCCTCTGGGGATTGTTGGGCATCATTGTTGTTAGCACACTTCTCCCTTTTGCCACCCTTCCCTTCAAAATCGGCTTTACTCCCAGCTTTTTAGACCTGGCCATCTTTGCCACATTTGGCGTATGGGCCCTGAAATATGCTTTGGCCGAAGAAACCCAGTTTACAGCTTCTTCCATCGGTGGTATCGTCGCCCTCTTTCTCGTGATGGCCGCCCTAACTTTTGCCATCGGCTTGCAGTATAGCCGCCCCACCTCCAATAATATCCGCCAATTCGGCGAGATGGTGTTGAGCATCACCCTTTTCTTTGTGGTCGTCAACGTTGTGCGCGAACGTCGTCAGCTTCTCTTCTTGACGCGTTCCTTGATATTGGGGGGAGCCGGCGCCGCTTTCATCGGTATTATCTTCTACGTCATCCCCACCACCGCTACCGTGTGGGTGCTCGATCACTTAGCACGGCTGGGTTATCCTGGCGGTTTTGGCGCTCTACGCTTTGTCAACGATGATCCCAACGGCCTTATGCGCGCCATCGGCACCAGCATCGATCCCAATGTCTTCGGGGGCCTGCTGATTCTGGTCGGCATGATCACCCTGCCGCAATTGTTCAGTGAGCGCCCCTTGTTTAGCCGCCGTTGGGTGGGCATCATGCTGGCATTAGACACTCTGGCCCTTTATCTCACGATTTCACGTGGTTCCATGGCGGGCTTTGTTGTGGGGCTGGCGGTAATCGGAGTTTTACGCTACCGCAAGTTGCTACTACTGGGCTTTATCGCCGCCGCCATCTTCTTTGTCCTGCCCTTTACCCAAAGCTATGTGCAGCATCTCCTGCAAGGGTTGGCAGGCCAGGATCGGGCAACACAGATGCGTTTCGGAGAATATAAAGACGCCCTCACGCTGATTAGCCGCTATCCCGTCTTTGGCGTAGGCTTCACCGGCGTACCAGAAATCGATCTTTACATCGGCGTATCTTCTCTTTACCTGCTCATGGCAGAGGAGATGGGCCTGGTAGGATTGGGCATTTTCCTCGTCACCATGGCGTTCTTCCTCAACGCCTTATTGCAAGGACTCCGCTTGCCCGTACGAGATGCTGAATATGATCCGATCATTTTGGGTGTTTTGGGGGCCATGGTAGGATTGCTCGTAGGCGGTGTTTTCGACCATTATCTCTTCAATCTTACCTATCCCCACATGACGGCCCTGCTGTGGATTGTGGTAGGGTTGGGGATGAAGGCTGTCGTGTTGGCCCAAGAAACAGCCGCACAGACCCTTTCTTCCCGGACTGAGGCGGCAACAGTGTAAGAAGTACGTCGATTTTTAGATAAGAATTAGGGAAAAACTAACCATTTATCATCCCCTACTCAGGGAGGAGTTAGACCATGCCAGCACGGTTCAAGACTATTATCGAACCCTTCCGTATCAAAACGGTGGAACCCATTCGTCACACCACGCGTGAAGAACGTATTCAGGCGATAAAGAACGCCGGCTATAATTTATTTCGGCTCAAGGCGGAAGATGTTTTAATCGATTTGCTTACTGATTCAGGCACCGGCGCCATGTCCTCACGGCAATGGGCCGGCATGATGATGGGTGACGAGTCCTATGCTGGGGCGCGTTCCTTCTACAAATTTGAAGCGGCCGTCAAAGAAATCACCGGTTTCAAACACATTATTCCCACCCATCAGGGCCGTGCTGCCGAACGTATTCTCTTCGGCTCCGCTCTCAATCCGGGCGATATCATCCCTAATAACACCCATTTCGATACCACTCGCGCCAATATTGAGTATCGCGGGGCCATTGGCCTCGATATTCCTATTCCCGAAGCCCATCATCCCCAATTACATCATCCCTTCAAGGGCAATATCGATCTGGAAGTATTGGAAAAGACCTTGACAGAGCAGGGTGACAAGGTGCCGATGGTTATGATTACCGTCACCAATAACTCGGGAGGGGGACAGCCGGTGAGTATGGCCAATATCCGTGCTGCCAGCGAAATTTGCCATCGCCACGGTGTCCCCTTGTTCATCGATGCCTGCCGCTTTGCCGAAAACGCCTGGTTTATCAAAACTCGTGAACAAGGCTATGCCGACAAAACACCGCTGGCCATTGCCCAGGAAATGTTCAGCTATGCCGACGGCTGCACCATGAGTGCCAAAAAAGATGGTATGGTCAATATCGGTGGTTTTTTGGCCATGAATGACGACGATCTCGCCCTTCGCTGCCGCAACATGGAGATCCTGGGCGAGGGATTTCCTACCTACGGCGGCCTCGCTGGCTACGATCTGGAAGCCATGGCCGTCGGTCTTTTCGAAGCCTTGGAGGAAGACTACCTTCGTTATCGTATTCGCTCTGTAGCCTACGTGGGCGAACGTATGAAAGAAGTCGGTATTCCTTTTGTAGAGCCAACCGGTGGCCATGCCGTCTACATCGATGCCAAAGCCATGCTTCCCCACATCCCCTGGAACCAATATCCGGCCTGGGCACTCTCTCTGGCCCTTTACATCGAAGGGGGAATCCGTTCCGTCGAAATTGGCTCTGTCATGTTTGGTCGCCAGCCCGATGGCAGCGAGAAAGCGGCGGCAATGGAATTGGTGCGGCTGGCCTTCCCTCGCCGTGTCTACACACAAAGCCATATCGATTATCTCACTGAAGTACTGGAGTATGTCAACGAGCAGCGTCATCAGATTCGTGGCGTAAAAATAGTGGAGGAACCGCCAGTCCTGCGGCACTTTACCTCCCTTTTTGCTCCTGTAGAGGATTGCATCATCGTTGAAAGCTGAGCGAAACAGGCCTATGGTAGCCTGAGCGTTTGGGAAAGCGGTTGTCCAAGCAGCAACGACTATCCGACCTATGTTTTCACCTATTTCAAGCGATCGCCGAGCTCAAATCGTCCTCGTTATTTTTCTGCTTTTGGCCGCGGCTCTTTATCTGAGCACCCTCGATAACGGCCTGCGTACAGCCGATCTCGAAGGCGGCGATCTTATCACGCATCAGTACGCCCAGGTGCAGGCGCGGCCCTCGAACGCCCCCGGCTACCCCCTCTATACTATGGGCGGTTGGTTGTGGTTCCACGGCTGGCGATTGCTTTTGCCCACAGCCAACCCCATTCCCATCCTTTCCAGCTATTCCACCCTGTGGGCATTGTTAGCCCTGGGTCTCTTTTTTAGCCTGCTCTACCGAATCAGCCAGCGTAATTTACTGATCACCCTGGCTTTGAGCAGTTTCTACGCAATCACCTACTTCTTTTGGTTCTACAGCGTTACCACCGAGCAATACACCTCGGCTGTCTTGCATACCTTGGCTATCGCCGCCCTCGTACATGCCTGGGATGAAGACCCGCAAGACCGCTATCTCTATGCCCTGGCATTTCTGTTCGGACTGGCGTTGGCGCACATGGTCACCGTCCTCTTCATTGCCCCTGGCGCCCTTCTTTTCATTTTGAAAAAGCGGCCTGCTCTCCTGCGACGCTTTCGACTCATCCTCCAGGCCCTGGGCCTCAGCCTCATACCGCTACTGAGCTATATTTATGTCTATATCCGTGGGGCCCAGCACCCGGAATGGCGCGGCGTTGGGGAATGGCCGAATGCATGGGCCTGGTTTGTCAGCTTTCTCGCCACCAAACAGGGCCAGGATGAACTTACCTGGGTGCTGGGGCCATTCACAGCCGAATTCCCCCGCCTGATTTGGGTGGAAATAACGCCTTTTCTCTTAATTCTCGGCCTCCTGGGGTGGTGGCTACTGGGCCGACGTTATGCTCTTTTCTATGGCCTCACCGCCCTCATTTACTTCGTGTTTTGTTACATCGACCGGTTTGGTAACTGGTACCAGGTGATTATGCCCCTCTATCCTCTGCTCTTGCTGGGTGCGGGCGTAACCCTGAATCGCTTATGGAAGTTATACCCTCGTCGCCTCTGGCGGATCGCTTTAATTCTCTTGCTTTGTGCCCTCCTGCTCAGCAAATTCGCCCATTCCTACCCGCGCGCCAACCAGCATAATCGCCCTGATGACAGCGGTCTTCTGCCCGGGCAAGCCATTTTAGCCGACGATCCTCCCCTCGATGCTGCTATCGTCACAACACTCGAGGAAAAGCTTGCCTTAGATTATCTCACACAAATATGGGGACAGCGGCCCGATGTGCAGGCGATTTCTACCGCCCAGATCGCCCAGGTCCTGGCAGAGAATCGCCCCCTGCTCGTTACGGAAGCGGCGGCCAGCTATGCCGCGGCCGAATCTGGCATTGATCTTCGCTACAATGCCTGGGGAGCGACACTCTTGTTGGCCAGTCCCAAACGACTACCCCCGCCCCATCTAGATTCCTTTCAACCGCGTGAGCGAATCCTGGGCGATGGCCTCAGGCTGGTGGGATTGCGAATCACGCCGGGCGAAAAGGAAGGCGTTTGGAATGTGGCCATAGCTCTGGAGGCGATGGAATCGCCCCAGCACGACTGGTCACTAAGTGTACGCCTCCTGGATGCAGGCAAGGAAGTCGCCCAGAAAGATCATCCCGCTCCTGCCTTGGGGCACACCCCCACCACTACTCTCCGTCCCGGCGACATCATTGTCGACGCCTTTCGTTTTGAAATCGCCCCAGCACCTTCTCCTCAAGGCATTCGTCTGATTCTCTATCGCCAGCTCGAAGACGGTACTTTCCAGAATCTGGCAGTGATTGAGGAACCCCTGGCACAGCCATGAATCAGGCAGGAAATTCACGCAAGGCGACGACGTTGACAAAGCAGATAAAGCAAAAAGCACGTGAATTGGGGTTTGACCTAGTGGGCATTGCTGCGGTTGGCCCTGCGCCTGATCTCGATCGTTAT
>JAADFV010000132.1:0-9800 GCA_013152695.1 Chloroflexota bacterium
GCCGATCAGCGCATATCTCAATCTTTCGACTCGGGTGAAACCTGGTCTCTCCAACCCTACTGGGATTGGGAACACACTGCTCGGCGCCTGGCCCTCTCACCCCATTTTGGCAGCGATCAGAGCCTGATTGCGGCGGGAAGCTCCATCTATCTTTCTGCTGATGGTGGTAGTACCTGGCACGAGGCTGCCAGTCCCCCGCCTCTCACTGTATCCGACTCTCCCCGCTGGACGCCCAGCCAACTGGCCGTCGTTTCCACGGGAGCAACGTCCTGGAAAGCATGGCTTTCTCTCGTTCGCTACGACACCACCCCGCCTTACCAACGTCATGATCAGCTATGGCAAAGCGTAGATGGCGGAGAAACCTGGCAGCAAGTCGCCTCTGCTCCCGACCGGCCCGTGATGGCTATCGCTGCCGACGCCGATTATACGAATTACCCCCATCTCTACCTGGCCACCGCCGATGACGACACCTTCGACGAAGACATGATCCCGGCGGACCTTTATTTCAGCAACGATGACGGCCAACACTGGGCCAATCTCGGCGCCGCCCCTGATCTGTCTCCCCTCAGAGACTTATTCACCTCCACCGGTCTGGGCCGGGCCATTTTGCTCGCCGCCGATCAGGTGTGGAAACTGGATGCCGAGAGTGCCCCCACCGCCACCCCCAACCCCTGTCAAGAACTTCTGCAAAACCGCAGTTTCGAATACGAAGGCGTTTGGAACATTCCTGTCACCGCCTATCCTGCCCAGCGCACCACCGATCGACATCAGCAAGGTTGGTGGTCCATGCAGACAGGCATTATCACTGCCGCCGATAACACTTACAGCTACAGTGATTTTTGGCAGAGCGTCACCTTGCCTCTGGCTGACCAACTCACCCTGCGCTTTTGGCGCTGGCCCCAAACAGATACCGGCACAACGTTCGCCGAGACACCATCCTCCCTTGCCACGACATCTCGCCTGACCCAACTGGGCTCTGTTCACACCTGGTCTGCCTTCCAACGCTGGCTTCGCAGCCAGAAAGAAGACCTGCAATACGCTCTCGTCATTACGCCGGATAGCCAACTCCACTTTCTCTATGCCGATATTCGCGATGATCGTGTCTGGCTCGAATCCACCTTTGATCTGCGTGATTATGCCGGCGAGACTGTTCGCCTCCAATTCGGTACATTCAACAACGGTGATGGCCCAATAACGGCACAATACTTCGATAGTTTCAGCCTTCTCGCTTGTGGAAACACCCCCACCCCTACACTTACTCCCACCCACACACCGACTCTCACCCCTACCTTTACACCGACAAAAACCTCCACACCCACACTTACACCTACTCGTACATCCACACCGACGCTCACGCCTACGCAAACATCTACGCCGACCCTCACACCCACCCAGACGTCTACCCCCACACTCACGCCCACACAAACCTCTACCCCTACACTCACCCCCACACAGACGTCCACGCCCACCCTTACTCCCACCCAAACATCGACACCCACCCTTACTCCCACCGCCACATCCACACCGCTCCCCCTCATCTACATGCCGCTCGTGTTCCACGACTACTGGACCGGCTCCCTGCGCTTTAGCGACAGCTACCCGGTCTACGCCCTCGCCCCCTCTCGTCTTCCCAAGGCTGTTTATGTGCTCGACAATCAAGGCCGCGTATGGCGTACATTCGATCGCGGCTTACATTGGCAAGACCTGGATATCGTCGGTAAATTGGGGAGGCCGGCCCTCTACCTTGGCGGAGGCCTCGCCGAACCTTTCGATCTTTGGGTCGTAACTGCATTCGGCCTTTATGTCAGCCATGACCAGGGTCAGCTTTGGACACACGTTTCCGCCTATCAGCCGCAAGCACCGATTACCGTCGACTTCGATAATCCCAACAATCTCTGGAGCGGTGGCATATTGGGAAGCTATGAAGGCGTGATCCGCAGCACAGACGGAGGACAAACCTGGCAACAAGCCGGCGTCGGCCTAACCGATCACATCCTTGCTTACATGCTTCTCATCAATCCCATCGATAAGCTTACAACCTTTGCTACGATGCGGGGAACGGGCGGGGAACAGCATCTTTGGCGGGGACAACTCCCAGACTTGTGGAATTCGATCCCCAGCCCCAGCAACGAAACACCCATACCATCCCCGTACCTGGGCCTGGCAATTCGCTCCTCCGATCAAACACTCTGGGCAGGAGACGATCGCGGCGCCCTGATGGTCAGTTTCAACCCCATGGAAGCAAATGGATCGCAGATCCTCTGGCAAAACAACACCATTTTTGGCGATTCCTACCTGGCTGTACCCTTAGCCTGGGGCGAAGGGCCTTCCCTGTATCTGCTCCTATGGCGAAAAACCGATGGCTATGGTGCCTTCTTACGCACCGACAATAACGGCCTTACCTGGAACCAACTCTTCTTGCCGGGCAGCTAACCCTGCTCAATACCCTCGCCCCACAACACCCTCTTCCTTCTCGTGGGAGAGGGTGTTTCTTTTTTTCATCTTTATCCCACTCCGTGCTATGCTCTTTTATATGAATACGTTACCGGAAAATACCTTTGATCTGAAGTGGACTGTAGCCCTGGCCAAAGAGGCAGGTGCTATTGGCCTGAGGTATTATCGACACACGCGCAGCGAGCGTAAAGCCGATAATACGGTCGTCACCGAAGCAGACCGGGCCATCGAGGCCTTCTTGGTTGAAGAAATCCGCCGTCGCTATCCTCAGGATGGTATTTTAGGTGAGGAAAATGTCAATTATCAACGCGAGGCTGTTGCACAGTGGATTCTAGACCCCATTGACGGCACCAGTATGTTTGCCGCCGGGATGCCTATCTGGTGTGTCAGTATCGGCTACATGGTTGACAACCAACTACGCGCCGGCGTTGTTTACCTACCGGTAGTCAATGATTGCTTTGCTGCCGATCTCAACGGCCCTGCCACCTGCAACGGCCAGCCCATCAAGGTTGCTTCACCAGCAGCGATCGATAACGAAACTACCCTGATTGCCTCGGCCGACACCCATCGTATTTGGGAAACCGCATTCCCCGGCAAGATCAGGGCCTTAGGTTCCTGTGCCGCCCATGGCTGCTACGTTGCCCAAGGCAGTGTCATCGGCGCTGTCAACAGCCGTACAGCTCTCTGGGATGTGGCTGGTATCATTCCCATCATGGAACGGGCTGGCGCGACCGTCACGCTCTTCGATGGCACGCCCTTGCCGATTATCGATATGTTGGATGGACGTAAAGCACCACAACCTCTGGTTATGGCCTCCGATTACTATGCCGAAGTGATCCGGCGCACCCTAAAACCCAAACAGAAAAAATAAACCGTGAAGCTTCTTGTCCTCACGCCACAACTTCCCTATCCACCGCATCAGGGCACTACCCTACGCAACTATAATTTGCTCAAGCGGCTGGCATCACGTCATACGATTCGGCTGTTTAGTCTACTTGGCCCCAACGATGACGCCGAGGCGCCACCGCTGAAGGCAATAGTCGAACATCTGATCACCGCGCCCCAGCCCCAGCGCACGGGCAGAGATCGCCTCCGGGACCTGCTGCTGAACCCCTTGCCCGACATGGCCCTGCGATTGTGGTCATCCAGCGCCTGGAGACGCTTACAACAACACGTACGAGCTCATCCCCCCGATTTGATCCAGGTGGAAGGGATAGAGATGGTGCCTTATTGGTTGAAACTGGTCGAGCAAGGAGAAAAGCTTCCGCCCGTAGTGTACGACGCCCATAACGCCGAAGCATTGCTGCAACACCGGGCATTTCTGGCAGATTTACGGCGTCCCCGTCGTTGGCCGGCCGCTGCTTATTCCGCGATCCAGACCCTTAAGTTGCAACGCTATGAACGACAGCTATTGCGCCAGGCTGCTGGCATTGCCGCCGTCAGCGAGGCTGATGCTCGCACCCTCAAGCGCCTCGCACCCCATAGCCAGATCGCTGTAATTACCAACGGCGTAGATATCGCCTTATACGAACCGAACAAATCCTACCCCAATCCCTACCAGCATCCCGGCCCCAATCTGGTTTTTACCGGCAAAATGGATTTCCGCCCTAACGTAGATGGGGTTCTTTGGTTTGCGCAGGAAGTCATGCCCCATCTGCTTGCCACCAAGCTCAATCCTCATTTCTGGATTGTGGGCAAAAACCCTCATCCCCGCCTAAATCGTCTTCGTACCCGTCCCGATATCACGATTACCGGCTCTGTACCCGATATTCTCCCCTATATCGCTCATGCCGATCTTTACGTCGTTCCCTTATTGGCAGGAGGGGGAACGCGGCTGAAAATTCTCGAGGCCATGGCCATGGCCAAGCCGATTGTCTCCACACGTTTGGGCGCAGATGGTTTCCCCGTCAGGAACGGGGAGCAGCTTATATTGGCCGATGATCCTGTCACCTTTGCCAAACAATGCCGAGAATTACTACACGACAAAGAAAAGGCAACCACGCTCGGCTTGCATGGCAGACTTTTTGTAGAAACGCGGTATAATTGGGACCATATTGTGCCTCGCCTTGAACAACTTTACGCACAAATTTCCTATTCCGACCATCACTGATTCATTCATACTTAGGAGGATTCACAAATGCCTCACGGTTACCACGGCAAAATCTTACATGTTTACCTGGATCGCATGGCGCTTGAGGTGGAGACTCCCCCAGAGTCATTTTATCGGACTTATGTGGGGGGAAGTGCTCTTGGCGCCTATTATCTCCTCAAGCATACGCCGGCAGGCGCGGATCCTCTCGGCCCAGAAAACACGCTCACGCTCTCCCTCAGTGTCCTTACCGGCGCCCCTGTTTCAGGACAGAGTCGCATCACGGCAGTGGCAAAGTCACCCCTCACCGGTGCCGTGGGAGATTCGCAAGCAGGCGGCTATTTCCCCGCCGAAATGAAATTCGCCGGTTTTGATGCATTCGTCATTCATGGCCGCGCCGAAAAGCCGGTCTACCTGTGGGTGCACAACGGCGAGGCCGAGCTCCGTCCCGCCGATCATCTTTGGGGCAAAACGACTGGGGAGGTGGACGATATTCTCATGGAGGAATTGGGGGACAAGCGCATCGAAATCTTGCAGGCCGGCATTGCCGGTGAAAACCTGGTACGCTACGCAGCCCTGATCAACATGGCCAATCGTGCCAACGGCCGTACAGGCATGGGCGCGGTCATGGCCAGTAAGAACCTCAAAGCTATCGCCGTACGGGGCAATATGCGCCCTTCGCTGGCCGATAAAAAAGTGCTTAATAATCTCGCGCGTTGGGGTGCCAAAGAGTTCCCCGAATCAGATTTGTATAGCATGGGCGTCCTGGGCACTGCCTCAGTCGTGATTCCCCAAAACAATGTGGGAGGCTTACCCACCCACAACTGGGATAGCGGTTATTTCGAAACGGCCGAAGCACTCTCGGGCGAAAAGATGTCGGAAACCATTCTCAAGAAGCGCGAGTCCTGCTACGCCTGTACGGTACGCTGTAAACGTGTCGTTGAAGTCACAGAAGGCCCCTACAAAGTTGATCCCCGCTATGGCGGCCCTGAATATGAAACCCTGGCTACACTCGGCTCTTACTGCAATATCGACGATCTGGTAGCTGTATCCTATGCCAACGAGCTTTGTGGCGCTTATGGTCTGGATACGATCTCTTGCGGGGCTACGATTGCCTGGGCCATGGATTGCTTCGAGCAGGGCTTGATCAGCACTGCTGACACCGGCGGAATCGAGTTGCGCTTTGGCAATGCCGAGGCCATGGTGAAGATGGTGGAGCAAATCGCCCGTCGAGAAGGGTTTGGTGACATTCTCGCAGAAGGCTCGGCCCTGGCCGCGCAAAAACTCGGTCGTGGTGAAGACCTGGTGGTTGCCGTCAAGGGCTCGGAACTGCCTGCCCACATGCCCCAGGTCAAACGCTCGCTCGCCCTCATTTATGCGGTCAATCCTTTTGGCGCCGATCACCAATCTCATGAACATGATCCCGCCTACAAATACTATCCCGAACGGATGGCAGAGATCGGCCTTACCAATCCCCAGCCAAACAAAGTGCTGAACGAAGAAAAGGTACGGTTTTCTCTCATCACCGAGTATCTTTACAGCGCTATGGATACTTACAATGTCTGTCAGTTTGTGTGGGGGCCGGCCTGGCAACTCTATTCGACCCAGCAAATGGCAGAAATGATCGAGAGTGTCACCGGTTGGGAAACAAGCATCGATGAAATCTTACGCGTAGGCCAGCGACGCCTCAACCTTCTTCGTGCCTTCAATGCCCGCGAAGGTTTTACTCGCGCCCAGGATATTTTGCCCCAAAAGATGTACAAACCGCTCAAAGGTGGCAAGAGTGATGGTCTCTTTGTCAGTCAAGATGAGCTCGAGCCCGCCAAGGATATGTATTACGAGATGGCAGGATGGGATGTCAGTACCGGCGTTCCCACCCGAAAAACCTTAGAAGAGCTAGACCTAGCGTGTGGGTAGCCGAACTTCTGGAACAGTCATCATGAACGGCTGCACGCCAATAAGGACAAAAGTCGGACGCAATTAAGTGTAAACACGTAAGTTGTGAGGGATAATTGACGTTATTTCCTTACAAATACGCCCCTAAACTGTCATTCTGAGCGACTTTTTGAGGTCAATACACATCAAATGGATACGAATATCAATACGAAAAGGCCCATTACGGGGCCAATTCTAGCGAAGAATCTAGCGATTTATTGACTGCTAGACCCTTCACTAGCGTTTCCTGTTCATGTCAGTTGTGCATTTGACCCGTTCAGGGTGACACATTGTGTGTTCTAATCCAACTACACTTCTGTGTTTACACTTAGTGCAGATGCATGCAGATTTATATCTTTCTGATCAGCGTCATCCTTTCGATCTGCGTCATCAGCGTTCTATTTTTGCACGCTTGTCCCCCTATCATTGAACTAAAATGCGACGCACCTGCGAGGTGCGTCGCACTTCCTTGGCGCCATGGCATGAGGGGGAATGAAAACATCGAGCTGGCCTTGACGAGCCGATCAGAAATCCCAGCCCAAATGGGGTTGGGGTAAGCATAATAGCCGGTCGAGCTGAGCCAATAGTTCGGGCGAGGCATGAAGATCGTCAAAAGCGGCCAGGCTAGTGGCAGGAAGTACACCCAACCAGAGGCGAGTAAAAGCACCGACCGAAGCCGAAAGCATCGGCAAAGAAGGAGAAGAACCGGGCTCGGCGTAAGATGTGGGGCCGAGAGTGACAATGTAATTCCCTGCGACCCCTTGCCAGGCACTGTCGTCAGGGAGATACTGAGTGATGGGATCAGTGAGATGAAGATTGAACTGAAGCGGCTCACCGGCGAGCTCAGTTTTGCTTAGGCATCCTGGGAGATCGCAAATGCGCGCTTGCCAATAAGCCGCGGCGCGGTTGAGCTGCTGATAACGTGACTTTTCCGTAAGCTGGCGAAAGCGAAAGGGCTGGCGTAGCAGATTTTGCATCATCACCCCTGCCGGTTCCCTCATTCGCACCTGTCGCACCTGATCACCCAGGTTCTTCACCACTGCCAACAACTCCAAAAACTGCTGCCAATTGCGAAAGGCCATCATCATAATGAGATAAGGGCCATGTTCTCCCTCTGGCTTGGCCCAAAAGAAATGGGTCAGCTCCCCTTGTTCGTTTTCAAATCCGAGGCCGAACTCATTCTCACGCCAACTGCTTTCGACTTGTGTAAAGGTGGGAGGATGAATATTGATAGCGCCATGGCCTCGCTGACGCTTGAGTAGTGCCTGGTGCATGGCCTCGGCATCAGCCTCGGTGAGTCGCTTGGGGATATCCGGTCGTGTTGAGATCAAAAGCTGGGCCGGGTCGAATTCAATCCAGTGTTCGTAGCTGCCACCACCAAACCCGAGCAATTCATAAAATCCCTGCTCGAAAATCCCTAAGCCGGTCACCTGTGCTCCTGCCGCCGCATCTGCCGCGATCAAGCGGGCAGTCAAGCGCCTGGCCAAGCCCTGTTTGCGAGCAATACGGCTGGTCGTAACGCCTGTAATCGCAGAAAAAGCGAGCTCCTGCTGCAAATAACGCATGCTTCCAGGCATCGATGTAGCGATACATTCGGCCTCTCCCCGCAGCTCTGCCACAAAAGTACGTCCTGCACTCAAGAATTGATCCAGGACGGGCTCCTTGGCCTTTGATTCCAGCCAACCTACTTCCCGCCAAACCCGGCGTGTTGCGACCTGATCTGTTTCAGGATTATATTTTCGAAAAAGCATAAGATTAAACTCCAGTAAGGGCTTATCAAAAGGTATCTTTGCGTAAATAAGCATTGCTATGATAGTACAGTTTCGCGGTAAAGCTGAAAAGGATGCTGTCCCAAC
This sequence comes from Chloroflexota bacterium, assembly GCA_013152695.1. Next base: position 8,335 of record JAADFV010000132.1, read on the forward strand.
GCATACTTTGGCGCGAATCTCTGCCTATGCTACAATGTTTTTTGTTCTATTATTCCAAAACAACTTCTCTTATTCCAGCCTTTATGTTTAACTTGCTCGTTGGTTTTCTAGGTACAGTACGGCGTCGATGGATCTCAGCGGCGACTGGTACGATGGGGGGCTCCCCCTCTTAGTCAGTCCCTTTCCTAGTTCCATCAGTTTACCGCGAACAAATAAAGTGATCCAGGTGACATAAATCACCTGCCTTTATTCGCAAGCTCTGTACACCCTACTGCTACCTGGTCTCCCCAAGGAGCTTTTCTTATGCCAAATACCACCCGTCCCGAAAAACATCTTGTCTGTGTCGCCTGGCCTTATGCTAGCGGTGATCGCCATCTTGGCCATGTGGCAGGAGCTTATTTACCTCCCGATATTTATGCCCGCTACCAACGTCTGCGCGGAAATGAAGTACTCATGGTCTCTGGTTCAGATACCCATGGTACACCGGTCACTGTAGCTGCCGCCCAGCGTGGGGTCAGTTATGCAGAAATCGTGGCCTATTACCATGGCCGCTTCGTGCAATCATTCAAAGACCTGGGCCTAAGCTTCGATCTTTTTACTCACACCGACACCGAAAATCACTGGAACGTCACCCACGAACTCTTTCTCAATCATCTCAAAAACGGTTATCTCTATCGCGACAAGCAACTGCAGCCCTATTGCCTGGTCGATCAGCGCTTTTTGGCGGATCGCTACATCGAAGGTACCTGTCCCGTTTGTGGTTATCCTGATGCCCGCGGCGACCAGTGTGATAATTGCGGCAGTATTTTTGATGCAGTCGAGCTCATCAATCCGCGTTGTAAAATCTGCGGTCAGAGTGAAATCGAAGTACGGGAAACAGAGCACTTCTTCTTCGATCTGGGTAAAGCCAGCCCCCATTTGGCCAAATGGTTGAATGAAGACAAAGAGCATTGGCGCCCCCATGTCCTGAATTATGCGCGGCAGCAAGCCGAAAGTGGAAAATTACGAGGCCGCGCCATCACCCGCGATATCGATTGGGGAATCAGCATCCCTGTGGAAGGATTTGAAAACAAGGTCATCTACGTGTGGTACGATGCGGTTCAGGGCTATCTCAGTGCCACCCGTGAAATATGTGCCCTCGAAGGTAAGCCAGAAAGTTGGAAAGAATGGTGGCTCGATCCTGAGGTAAAATCCCTTTATTTTATCGGGAAAGACAACATCCCCTTCCACGCCCTCATCTGGCCGGCCATGCTCATCGCTGATGGTCGCGGGCTCAACCTCCCCTACGATGTGCCCGCAAACGAATACCTCAACATCGAGGACAAGAAGATCAGCACGAGTCGCCGCTGGACCATTGATCTTCCCTACTTCCTTTCCCGTCATGATCCCGACCCTCTGCGCTACGTCCTCACAATCAACGCCCCGGAAACGCGTGATGTCAACTTTACCTGGGAAGAGTTTGTGCG
>JAADFV010000132.1:9862-17352 GCA_013152695.1 Chloroflexota bacterium
GAGGGTAAAGTTCCTGAGCCGGGAGAGTTTGACGAAGTCGATCGAGCCATTCTCAACGAATCTGAAATTGCCTTCACTGAAGTGGGCAAAGAACTCGATGCCGTACGTCTGAAAATTGCCCTTTCGAAGGCGATGGAATTGGCACACAAGGCTAACCGTTATCTCAACGAAAAAGCACCCTGGACTCAGATAAAAAGCGATCCAAAAGCAGCCGCCACCACCATTTATGTGGCCCTGCAAGTAATCGACCGCCTGAAAGTGCTCCTAAACCCCTTCTTACCCTTCACAACCCAGCAGCTTCACCATTTCCTTGGTTACGAGGGGGATATTTTCGGGCGCCTCTACATCGATGAAGTAACTGATGCCCGCGGCACCCGTCCCGTCCTGCGCTATGACGGCTCGCAGCTTGAGGCGCGCTGGGAACCCAGTGTGCTTCCTCCAGGCCAGAAACTCAACAAGCCCTCGGCTTTGTACAAAAAACTGGAACCGGAAGTGATCGAGGAAGAGCGCAGACGCCTGGCCGAACATCTGGAAAAGGCGGATTAGCGAGCACAAGACACAAATAGGGGGAACGCAAATGAAAAACATTGCGTTCCCCTTTTTTATTTACCAAAAGGCGAAACTGAGAAGACTTTCTTACTCTAACGGTGTCAGCCAGCGTGTTTCCGCATCACCCTCTGCTGCCCAGCCCTCCCAGCCATTTTCATGCCGCAAACGCCACCAGCGTAACCCATCCATGATGACGGGGCCCTGCACAACATCCAGCAGCACACCAGCGCGAACACGGCGATTGACCGTGCCCTTCTTTCCAGGCTCAAAACGAATTGTCAGCACTCGCCCTGGTGCCACCGAAACTGTGACGATATCGCCCAGCCGCACAGGACGATTGACGGGACGGGGTTTACCGATATCACCATCTAACCACAGACTCTGTTCATCACCTCCTGCAACCCAGCCAGCCAGGCCGTAGCCGTCGTCAACCTGCCACCACACATAACCCTCAGCAAACGTAGGGCCTCCCACCACTTTGACAACGGCACCTGGGGCGAAACGGCCACTGAGTTCAGCCTGGGTTGAGGGCTCACTACGAATATTGAGGCCTGTACGAGCCACCACCCGCGCCGCTTGCCCCACGCGCACATTACCTGCCGGCGTGGGTGTGGGGCTGGGAATACTAGAGGTGGGGGTAGGATCATTGGCAGAGACAGGATTGTTGAAGGGCGTCGGGGTCAGGGGGAGAGGGCGAGTAGGGGTAGCCGTAGAGCGTCTCGTAGGAATGAGGGTGGGATTCAAAAAAGTCTGGGGGGTTGGGCGCGGGGCAAAACTACCACAAGCCAGGATGAAAAAGAGAAAAGCTCCCGCGCTAAAAAGCAATCCTGCCCTCCGCCTTGAGCCAGAACGAGGAGGGGAAGGAACAGGAGGCTTTTTTTGATCGGTTGGGTGAGAGGTTATCCCGGAAAGGGGGTTATGAGGGTGCATTGTCGCAAAAGGATACCGAGAATGTCGCGACTGTGTCAACTCCGCTGGATATGGGAAAGAGCCGTGGGAAGAAGAATCCGAAAAAGGAGAGAACACAAATGCCGACTTGTGCTATAATGCCTGGACAACTTATCCCTTCCCATCTCCCCTTTCCAACCATGCCTCCAAACCCTTCTGCCCTCACACTCGAAGAATTTTCCGAACTGGCCCAGGAAGCGGCGCGACAACTCCCTGAGGAAATTGTGGCCATGATGGAAAATGTGGCCCTCACCGTGGCCGAATATCCTACGCCAGAACAACGGGCAGCCGCCAACCTGCGGCCGGGATTCGAACTCTATGGCCTGTACCAAGGTGTACCCCAAACTCAGCGCGGCCGAGGCTATGGCATGGTGCCTCCTGACCGCATCACCATCTTCATGTATCCCATGGTCTTTCATTTCCGCACCGTGGCTGAGGTACGCGACCAGGTCCGGCGCACCTTACTTCATGAAATTGGACATCATTTCGGTCTTGGCGAGCAAAAACTGCGAAAGCTGGGCTACTGACTAGCCAGCGCTCTCTTCCTCGGCGTAAACCACCTCTGCCCCGGCCGGCGGGGTGAAGCCAGGACCAAAGCGATATTTTGCCTGCCACGGCAGATAGTGACTCTTCAACGTATCATTCAACAGCACGGTACCATCGGCGGCGATCACTTTGCGCTTGGCCACGGCATCTAAGCCTGGGACCGCCCAATCGAACTGCACGACCTTGCCCGCGGGTAAACCGGGGTCTTCAATGTAAAGGGGAGGTGGAGGATCGACACGATTTGAGTACTTAGGCTTGGGCGCTTCCACCGTCCAGCCGGGTTTGGTGCCGTAAAACTGGAATTTGAGAATACCCTTTTTACTATCGACAACCGGTTTGATTAACAAATAATGGCCGGTCGTGTTACGGAACTTGAAATCCACATTTGGTGTGTAAATGGTGGCGTCAAGCCCCGGATCACCGTACCAGCCCACAACATAACCATGATTCCAGCGTTCCAAAAGGGGAAATCCACCGAACCAGGCTGCCCGGAAAACAGTCGTGCTTACCTGACAAACACCACCGCCAACCCCTACCGCCGTGGTATCCCCGGAGATAATGAGAGAATCTTCGAAACCATTAGCGGCAGTGACATCGCCCACGTATTCATTGAAGGAAAAAACACCGTCGGGAGGAATAACCACCCCGACAAATTTGGAAGCAGCTACTTCGATATTCTTTACTCGTGCCTCACTCGAACCGGCAAAGCGGGTCACCCCCTCAGCTACCAACTCTTTGATCCCCAGATTAGCAGCGTCTTCTGATGCTACGGCCGGGCGTAAAGACTGGATCGGTAAGATCGCCTCGGTTTTTCCGTTTTTCACCGCCTCGGTAATGGCAGCGATAGTGCCGTCGACATCCAAGGCATAGCCATTCACGCTGGGAGAAAGTTCGATCAAAGTCGCGGACTTGGGATCAAAATCAAAGCGGGCATTGAGGGGAGGTCGATAAATTTGCTGGGCCCACTTTTCGACCAGGATACGCAACTTATCTTCCTGAATCTCTGCCCGTAAGCCACCAGGAGCGTCGTTATCGGCCTGCCAGGACAGAAGATCGGCCAGGGTGGCAGGATCGAGTGCAAATTGAAATTCCCCCTGCGTGTCGGCCAGCACAATGGGGTGATCGAGTAACTGCTGGATGGCCTCCTGGCTGGAACTGACATCAGCAGAGATGGCCTCCACCTTATGAACAACGACATCCACAACACCCCCCTGTCCCGATTCAATCCGTTGCAACACTTGGGCGCTGGTGGCTTCGACATCAACCACCTGACCCGGCCGTGAAGCGGAAATCACCACTTGCAGGTCGCTGAGAAAGAGTTTGGGTTCGGTAACAGGACGATTGAGTGCGGCGGTACGGGCGGCAATGGCGGCCGCAACCGCGCCGGGTTGCGCGGTCAAGCGTGGCGTCTGTTGCATCCCCTGCCAAAACGTCTGCCACTGCACCTTTAAATTTTCGATAGGACTACGATTTCGTCCCTGAGCAAAGGCCCGCGCGATGATGCCGCTCACATCGACCTGAACGCCCAATTCCTCCGCCTTGAGCGGCCACACTTGATCACCGTAGCGGATCGCCAGGGGAGGAAGGTCATAATTTTCGGCTGCTACTTGTAATTCAGCACGAGCTTGTTCTGGTGTAAGACCGCTAAGATCGAGACCAAGCGCCTGAACACCGGGATAGATACGCCCCTCATAATTGAGTTCGAAGCGACCAATAGCTAACAAAATCAGTAAAACAGGTAACAACAGCCAGAGGAGAACGAGTTGCCACCAGGTAGTACGATGTTGGGGGTGGGTGGGGGAAAGTACTTGCGTCATAGATTACCCTTGAGTAACAAGACATAAAACATAAGCAAGCTAAAGTATAGCACATGAGTCGGTGTGCGAGAAGCAAGCCAGCTTACAGCGTTTGTACTTTGCTTGATCTATACTTATTTACACAATTCTTCCTCCTCCTTTGCACGAAACCGGCCAGTTAGTTGGGCTTTTGGCCGGTTTCGGCGTTTAGCGCTTTTCTGCCACAATGAAATGAGAAATGCCAAAGATCCGCAAGGGCGTTCGTTCTAACCAGTAGGTGAAGGTGCGCAGCCATGTTCCCAAACGCGGAAAACGATAAATGATGTTATCGTAACCGGGATAGATTTGACTGTGGTGAAGGATGCGAAACGAATTCTCTTCGAGAAGCTGTCGCAAGGAGAAGGTCGTGTAGGCGCGAACGTGAGGGGCAAGTTTATTGCGCAGAGGGTTGGGCAGCCAATTGATCAAGGGCGTGTTGCCAAAATGATAGGTGCCCCGCCAATAATGTCCGTGGGTCTCGAAGGGATAAAGGCGATTAGGCGCAAATAGGACAAGTCTCCCCCCCGGACGCAGGACCCGTGCAATTTCTGCCAGAGCCTGCCGATCATCGATAACATGCTCTATGACCTCGTGGGATAAAACCGTATCGAAATAATGGCTGCTAAAAGGTAGGGATTCGCATGCTCCTACGACACAATGTTGGAGTACTTGCCGGGCAGTCTACATACTGGAATAATCGACATCCAGTGAGATAACCCGTGCCCCCAAGTCGGCCAGATGCCTGCTGTACATGCCAATACCGGCACCATCTACTAATACCTTTGCATCTCGGACTTGCGCCCACTGCTTGATCAAATCCAGGCGCCGTTGTTGACCGGCCCGCCATACATAAGAAGGATGCCCCAAAGTTGCCGCTAATTCATCCGGACGTCGCCTTATCATTCGTTTCTCCGCCATTCCTCTTTGTGCCCGAACCCCCTGCGATTGTCGATCAAGCGAATCCAGGTCGGAACGATTTTATAGTAACGAGCACGCCCTAATGGGCCGGCCAGGACTTCGGCTTTAGCAATGAAGGGAAAGCGTTTGTTGTACAAATCGCGAGCGATTTCTTCTTCATCGGGCTCACTACACGGTAACGCCACTCCTCGCAATTGTAAACCCTGCAGCGTTTGCCACTCCTGATTATCGTGGGCAATGGTAGCAGCCACAGCCGCACCATCTTTGAGATGCTGAGCATGCGCTGTTTTCGGGTCCGAAAGAAAATAAAGGGTCAGATCGGGCCCGAAAGTGTAAAAAAGCGAACAAGCAAAGGGAACCCCCTCGCTGTCGACAGTCGCCAAAGAGAGGGTATTGTGCTCCTCGAGAAAACGCTGGATTCTGGAAAGCATGCGAATTGTTTAGTTGCCCACGCTACGACTACCCCGTCTGCGCGTTTTCTTGTTTTTTAGTTTCTGCCTGTTTTGTGCTCGTCTCAGTGCCATTGCTCTTAGCAGTACCATTATTGCTTTCCGAAGCTTCCTTGGTTGCGGTCGGCTTGGTGGCGCTGTTCTTTCCGCGGGCATCGGTTACGTAGAAACCAGAGCCTTTGAAAACAATAGCTGGCGCCGAGAAAATCCTGCGTACGTCCCCGGTACCATTGCAGTGAGGACATACGGGCACACCATTGTCTGAAAAACTTCGTCGAACCTCAAATCTTGTATGACAGGTGTCACAGATATATTCGTACAGAGGCATAATGGAACAGCTCACAAATAACAGATTAAGAATTAATGACCAACGGCTAATGATAATTGATCATCGTTAAACGGTCAAACCTGCTGAGTGGCTGATATGGGAAAGAAGAAGGGGTGCCTCAAAGCAGCGATCGCTGGGGCCAAATGATGACCCCTTTTTTGGATGTGATGATCAGAGCTTAGGTTACAGCGAGGCCATAAGATGAGCGTATGTCAAACATTAGCGTTCCATTAGTGCGTTATTCCCTCTACCCGGGGTGCCACGCCGTATTGTCATTCTGAACGAAGTGAAGAATCTCCCCCCTCACATGCACGGCCAGACCCTTCGTTTCACTCAGGGTGACACATGCCCCGCAGGGTGACATACGCCTATCACTACAACCTTGCCTCAGTACTTCTCCAATTGGGGTGTTTGACCCATGCCAGGACATACATGGGTCAAACACCCCATATCAAAAATGGGGGTAGAAAATGGGGAGAACAACCGATTGAAGAAAGCAGGTGGGCCTGTCACAATGAACATAGAAAGTATGTACTCACCCCGCCAGCCACTTGTAACCACCCCTCTTCACTCTTCTTGCGGAGGTCAATCATGGATATCTCTTTCACTGGCATCCTACTTATGTTTGGACTCACTGTCTTGCGCCTGGGTGTTCCTATTTTGGGAATATGGGCCCTATGCAAACTTCTGCCCTCCTTATGCCCTCCCGAAACCAGACCATCCTCTTCTCGCACTCAGCATTAACCTCCCGGAGGTAAGTCTATGTCCGCCCATCTTGTTTTCACACGTACTCCAAGACCCTGGCAATACCTGTTTCTTATTCCCCTGGCTTTTGTTCTGGCACTCTTTCTTACGCCCAATGTCGTCTTTGCCGACCCTCCCGCTCCGGCAAAGCCCGGCAGCGAGACATGCACCCTTTGCCACTGGCGGGAGACCAGTCAATGGCAGCACTCACCTCATGCCAGTAATGACGTCGTCTGTGAATCCTGTCATGGCGAATATGTCGAAGGGCACCCCGATAAGGCTGACATGAAACTCTCGGTCGATCCCGTGTGCCACGACTGCCACGAAGCCAATTACGAACAATGGTCGGCGAGCCTGCACGCCCAAGATAATGTTACTTGCATCAGTTGCCACGTGCCCCATTCCCAAACCACGCGGCTCAACAGCCAGGAACTCTGCATTTCCTGCCATGATGACGATGTGGGCAAGACCTGGGACTTGACAGCCCACAAACTGGCCGGTGTTACCTGTGTGGATTGCCACCTCTCACAGCCGGATATGGAACCCTGGGGGCAAGAGACAGATGCACAAGGACATGTCTTTACGGTCGTGCCCTCCCAACTGTGCATCAACTGCCATGCCGAAAACCTGCACGCTCCCGCCCTCACAACACGGCAGCTGGCGGCAGGAGGACACCAATTAGCCTCCTTGGCACCCCAACAGATGGAAGATCTCTCCCGGCGCATTGCCGAAACCGAAAAGGAAAACGCAGCCTTACAGAACTGGGTGTTGATCATGCTGGGGGTCGGCCTGGGTGTAGGACTCATGTTAGGAATCGTTGTGATGCTCTTGATCGGATACGTGCAGAATCACAAGGAGTCGGCAACATGAATACGCTAAAGCACTGCAACATTACCCGCCGTGATTTCCTCAAAGGCACGGCTGCCACTTCGGTAGCACTTTGGTACTTGACCAACGTCCCCGCCCCAGCCCTCGCCCGTGGCGATAATGCACTCGCCGCTGATCCGCCCGCTGTTCTCGTTGACCTGACGCGCTGTGTCGGTTGTGACTCCTGTGCTCTGGCCTGCAAAGAAGCCAACGGTCTGCCTCAAGGCCCGGAGCCCCCTCGCCATCTCGACGAAGATACCTACACTTACGTCGCTGAGTTTCATGTGGTCAACCGAAATAACGAGG
>JAADFV010000133.1:0-3235 GCA_013152695.1 Chloroflexota bacterium
AGCCGTCCCCCTTTTTCCTTTTCTCCTTATCACCTTGTTCCCTTTTTCAGATCAGCGTCATCAGCGTTCCCTTATCAAAACAGGATCTAAGTGCCTTTTTGCCAACTCCAGACAATGTGGACCTGGCCCACGCCGACCTCAATGTGCGCGAGCAAGCCATCGATTGTTACCTGCGTTTGCTTGACCTTGCCGCCGAATTGGACAATCGCTCGTCTCCTCCCACGGCTACGTCGGCCGGATTCGTCCCTTGAGCACTCAAGCCGAAGAACGAGACAGGACGTATAAACCTAGATTACGCATTGATACCGCATAAGCCGAATGGCCTGGGGCGCTGCCTGATTTTAGATTTGTCCTTTTTTGACGTCCCTTTCACACCAAGGTATAATCATTTGTTGCGTATGGGGGAGGCCCAATCGCCTTCCCTCCTTTTTTGTCATCCCCGGGGACCTTCTGTGTCCCTGCGATATTTCGATACTTCATGAGGAACTACTGATTATGCCGAAAAGAACCTGGCAACCCAAAGTTAGAAAGCGCGCAAAAACCCATGGTTTCCGCGCTCGTATGAGAACGACTGCTGGACGGAACGTACTAAAACGACGTCGCCTTAAAGGCCGTAGGCGCCTTACTGTTTAACTCGCGCGAAAAATATCTGTGCAGCGACGGTATCGCTTGCGTTCACGTGAACGGTTTCGAGAAATCCGTCGGCGTGGCCGCAGCGTCAAACACCCCTTGGCCATTCTTCTCTTTCTCCCGAATGATCTTGGCTATAGCCGTTTTGGCTTCACCGCGAGTCGGCGTATTGGCAATGCAGTTCGTCGCAATCGGGCGCGTCGCCTTCTGCGTGAAGCCATCCGTTTACGCCTCCAGGATATTGCTCCTGGCTGGGATCTGATTTTTATTGCCCGACGCCCTATTGTCCATGCCTCCTTTCAGAGCGTCGACTCAGCTTGCGAGCGTCTCCTGCGAGACGCTCATTTGCTTGCCCATCCTTCCGATCTTTCCCAAAACTCCCCATGAAAACGTTGATACTCGCGTTCATTCGCCTTTATCGCCGCTATATCTCACCAGCTTTGGGGAGTAGTTGCATTTACCAACCCACATGCTCGCAATACACCTATGAAGCAATCGAACGCTATGGTGTAGTGAAGGGAGGATGGTTGGGAATTAAGCGCATCGCGCGTTGCCACCCTTTCCATGAGGGTGGTTACGACCCTGTCCCCCAATATTCTAGTCATCAAGACCATACCCACTGACGATTTCGTTCTCTATCGTTGGTGACGGAGTGAAGTGTGAACCGTACTCACCGAAAAATCTTAATCATTAGCCTGCTCCTTCTCATCGCTGTACTGCTCAGTGGTTGCGGTGGCATCACCGTAGAAGGTGACAAAACCGTCTTCAAACCAGGCATTTTTGAATTCATAGCCGCGCCACTACGTGCTTTCGTCGTCTTTTTCCACGACTCGCTCCTCGAGCCGATCGGAGCTCCATATGCCTGGGGCTGGGCGATCATTCTGGTTGCTCTCGTCATTCGCCTGTTGCTTCTGCCTTTGGGGCTAAAGCAAATGCGTTCCATGCGAGAAGCTGCATCCAAGATGAAAATCTTGCAGCCAGAGTTGGATCGTCTCAAGAAAAAGTACGCCAACGACAAGCAAAAATTGCAGCAAGAGCAGATGAAGCTCTACCAGGAACACGGCATTACCCAGGCGCAGATGGCCGGTTGTTTGCCGACACTCCTGCAGATGCCGATTCTCTTTGCCTTCTACTATGCCATTTTAGGGCTGGCTGCTGATGAGGGCTTGAGCGTCAGTGGCCGCCTGATCGGCCAGCCGTTCTACTTCATCCCCGACATTTCCTTCCCCGAATACCGGGTCGGTCTGAGTTGGCTTACCCAAGACTTCTCTCTGGAAAAACTTACTTCTCCTGATGTCTGGCCCTATTTGGTCCTGCCGGCATTGTTGGCTATCACCCAATACATCATGCTCAAGACCGGTCAGCAAAATCAGCCCCAGACCTCGAGTAGTGATAATCCTGCTGCCGGCATGATGGGGCAAATGAGCTGGCTCATGACCGGTATGTTTGTCTTCTTTGCTCTGCAGGTGCCGGCCGGGCTCAGCCTTTACTGGGTCGTGGGCAATATCCTGGCCCTGGCGCAACAACTTTACGTGAATCAAAAAACAGAACACTGGGAAGAAGAAATTCAGGCAAAATCCAGTGCCATACTCATCGCCAGCCAGAAAAAAGAAGAGGAAGTCAGTTCAGAATCCGAAGACAAAAAAACCACTACCGCGGCAAAAACCAAGCCTGCCAGTAGTGGTACACGGCGCAAACGCCGGCGTCGACGCTAATCACCATTCATCACCCGTTCCAGCCAAACCTCGCGCCTTAGAGATTACCCCATGAATATGAAAGAGTATTCTGGTCGAACCGTTGCCGAAGCCATCGAGGCCGGCCTGAAAGATTTAGGATTGACAACGGAAACTGCCCAAATTGAAGTTATCGACGAAGGACACAGTGGCGTATTTGGCCTCGGAGCCAAACCCGCCCTCGTGCGTGTTGGCCCCCTTCCCACGCCCGAAGAACCAGCCTCCCTGCCACCAGCCTCTCCTGAGACCGCGCCAGAGATAGAGCCGGTGGCATCTGAAGAGAGCGCCCCGACTGCAGCCCCTGAAGCATCACCCGAACCTTCCCCAGCCTCCCCTCCGGCTACTCCTGCCGAGCTACCCTCTACCGCCGACGAAAGTACGACAACTACCGCCGTCGAAGACGATCAGCGCATCCTCAACCTTAGCCAGGAATTCCTGCAAAATATGCTCGATCTCATGACCTTGCAAACTAAGGTCGAAGCAGAAATAAAAGCACCAACAAATGCCGAAGACGAGACCGTTTATTACCTCAATATCACTGGTGACGATTTGGGGGTTCTCATTGGCCGTCGCGGAGAGACCCTATCGGCAATTCAATTTCTTGTGCGCTTGTATGTAAATCGCCACATGCATTACTGGCCTCGCATCGAAATCGATGTCGAAAGTTACAAGCAGCGTCGTACGCATCGTCTTCAAAAACTGGCAGAGAATATGGCCGAGCGTGCTGTTCTCTCCGGCAAAACTGTCGTTCTCGAGGCCATGCCTGCACGCGAACGCCGCCTCATCCATCTGGCATTACGCGATCGCAGTGATGTTACCACCAAAAGCATTGGCGAAGGTGAAAACCGCAAGGTCACCATTATTCCCAAGCT
>JAADFV010000133.1:3328-9899 GCA_013152695.1 Chloroflexota bacterium
AAATTTGCTTCCAGACTGTATTTTGACCTGTTTTTATGCTAAAATAAGCTTAACCCTTCTGAATCCTTAATGAAAGCGTGTCTCACGCCCAGTACTGACCAGTATGAGCATTTTGAATTACGGCCCTATCGGAAAAACTCGTCGCAGTCATGCGCTCGAGCATGCAACTATCCATATTCTCAGTCGTATGCGCCCCCAAATCAGCATGGCGGGCCGCTCGAGTCGTGATGGATTTTTCATCTACGGCGATATCTCCACAGAGACGATCAAGCAGGCCGCCCAGGAAGCCATCGATCGTATGCGTAGTGGAGAGGTACAACTTGCCATTCACCCCAATTGTGGTACCAATATGCTTACCACGGCGATGCTCACTGCCAGTGCCACCATGCTGGCAAGTGCCGGTAAACGCCGCCACCTCCTCGATCGCATTCCCTCTGGCTTGCTAGGCGCTTTTGCCGGTGTCATTGCTGCTCAATTTCTCGGCCCCTTCCTGCAAGAAAGACTCACCACCAATGCCGACCTTGGTCCTGTCCAAATTCTCGAAATCAAACGCCGAGAAATCGGGCGCCGCGTCGTCCACTGGGTACAGCTTCAATATGCCGATTCGACAGAATCACCATGATCTACCTTTTGCATGGAGAAAATGAATTCGATAGAAGCGAGTATTTGCACTCACTCATAGCGGGATTAGGGGAATATGATACTCTAAATTTTGTCGAATTGGACGGCCGGAATCTGACAAAAGAAGAGCTCCAACATCATGCCGATGTGCCGCCATTTCTCGGTGAACATCGGCTTGTCGTCGTGCATGGCCTGGTCACGCGGTTGTCGGCAACAAAGACGGGAGGAAAGAAAAAAAACCCCTCCTCCTTCCAACAATGGCTCATCGATTACATTCCCTCGGTGCCCAGTAGCACCATACTCGTATTTGCCGAAAATAAAGAGATTCCTGCCAAAAATCCGGTCGTACGAGCTGTATCCAAACTGGAAAAGTCTGGCAAAGTCCTAAACTTTCGAGCGCCGAGTACCCGTGGAGACGAAATCGAAAAATGGGTGATTGGTCATGCCCAAAAGCTAGGTGCTCGCCTTGAACGAGGCGTTGCTACCGATCTGGCCCGCTTCATCGGGCCAGATTTGCGCCTTATCCATAGCGAATTAGTGAAACTAGCAGCGTATGCCGATGATCGTGCCATTACTCGCGCCGATGTTCGCCTGCTTGTACCTTATGCCCAAGATGCCAACATTTTTGCCATGGTAGATGCCTTGGGCAATCGCCAAACATCCCAAGCCTTTCGTCTCCTCGCCCAGCTCCGCAACGAAGGCGCCCATCCCCTCTATTTACTGACCATGATCGTACGACAATTTCGTATCCTCATCCAGATCAAAGACCTTTCCTCGCGAAAAATGGCCCAGGATACGATTGCCAAGGAGCTGCGGATGAAGCCCTGGATGGTAAGAAAACTACTTTCTCAGACCCATCGTTATAGCCAGGAACAATTGTTGACTATTTACGATCGCTTATTAGACGTCGATGTAGCTATCAAAACCGGGCAGATGGAAGCTAACCTCGCGTTAGATCTGCTGGTCGTCGAATTGGCAAGAGCCTAACCCCCATGATTGAATTCACCCCACCCTTTGATGCCCCCTCCCGCTACCTGTACCTGCCAGATGTGCGCATCCATTATCGCGCGATCGGTGAAGGCGCCCCCTTGATCTTACTCCACGGCCTGGGGTCAAGTGGAGCAGATTGGTATCCCCTCGTACGGGGCCTGGCCGAGTACTTCAGGCTGGTACTCGTCGATTTACGCGGCTTTGGTTCCAGCAGCCTCGCGCGCAGTAAAGACTACAGCGTCGCCAGCATGGCTACCGATGTCCGCCAGCTTATGAAGGCACTGGACATGTCCTCGGCGCACGTGGTGGGTTTATCGCTAGGAGGATGTGTTGCCTTGCAGTTGGCAGCAACCACACCCAATCAGGTTGATCACCTGGTGCTGGTCAACACCTTTGCCAAACTCAGGTGGGGAAAGGATGCCTCATTGAGTCGTAAGATTAAACGACTCTGGGCAGCACGTAATATCGACACCCTGGCATCTTTCGTGGCGAATGAGCACTTTAAGGATCCCCAACTCCGGGCCCTGGCCAAAGAGCGCCTCCGTCATAACGATCTTGGTGTTTTGCACCGTACGATGTGGGCCATAACTAGATTCAATCTCCTACCCCAACTCCCTGCCATTACCAGTCCGACCCTGATCCTCATTGGCGATCGCGACCGTACTGTACCCCGCCAATGTGCAGAAGAGCTCTTGCAAGCCATCCCCCATGCTCAACTTCAGGTCATTCCCGATGCCGGACATGCCCTTCCCTACGACCAACCTCAGGCCTTTCTCGAGGCACTCCTCACCTTTCTTCCTCTGCCAAAATCCGTCCCTTCTCCTCCTCACCTCAACCCCGGCTAGGGGATTATAGTTCTTGAGAAATTACATCGGTAATATGATAGCACGTCCTCCGGCAGGTGGCGGCAAGGGAACCAGCCCTTGCGGAAATTGCAACGTTTCATTGCCACCTCCCGGAGGACTCTAATTGCCGCACCATTTTTCAAGGTTCGTCAACCCTATAACATAAACATCGCTCACAAACAGAGATGCTGTGGCTACAATATGTTTCAGATCATAGACGGTGCTTGAAAAAATCGGTACAATGCAGATACACTTTTTGTACGACCCCATGAACATGACAAATTGAGGTCATTATGATTATTATCATGGATCGTGGATTATGCGATGCCGATCATATTTTTTGTGCACGTTGCTCTACGACTTTTTTTAGCCAACCCATAGACACGGAGCGTCCCTGTGTTGTGGATGTTATCGACGATGGTGACGATGACATTCTTAATTTTATTATCTTGGCAGATGGCCGCACCTTGCGTTTCCACCTCACAGATGCCGATGTCAAGGGTTTGCAGTTGGAAGGTTGGGAGTTCCTCAATGATTTCGATCCGGCATTGATGCGCCGCGGGGCGGCAGAACAATGGCGATCTCTGCTGCAAAAAGGGCAGACACCCTTATCCCCTCAGGTTAGCCAAACCTCGAACGAGTGAAGTTTGAGGAAAGGAAACCGGCCCTGAGTTAACCGACAGTCATCGCGCTAGAATTCCCACCTATCCAACGTATGTCCCACGCGCTCATCTTAGTATTTTGAGTGTCAGATTTTAGCTCCGCTTGAGCTGGAAATTTTTATCGGAGCAGCAAGCAGGGATTGCTCGCCCGCAAAGGGAGGGAGAGAGGAGCTTTCGCAAAAAAAGCATTGACAAAGATTCCCTCTCGTGCTATCCTTTAGCCATGATTTTTATGATGATTGCTCTCTCCAGGCCTAGCAAGTTCCCGACCTGACCGGTTTGGGCGCTTGGACGCGAGCCCGCATAGACGCAGCAATCTTCTTAACCAAGCTCTCCTACCGGGGGGCTTTTTTTATTGCCTTCATTTCTCCCTAACATTCACAACCCCTGCAAAGAGCATCCTTATGAATCTTCGCGTTGGCATTATTGGTGCCACTGGCTACACAGGCTATGAGCTTCTTCAACTTATCCACCGTCATCCTTACGCCCACATCGTCTGGGCCACCTCCGAAAGTTCTGCCGGACAACGGATATGTGAGCTCTACCCTACTCCTGATGACACCATGCTCATCAAGCTAGAAGATGCCCCTCTCCATAAGGTCGATGTCGTCTTTCTTTGCTTGCCTCACGTCGCCTCCATGGAAATTGTCGCCCAGGTTCGCGCTTCTAATGTTCGCGCTATCGACCTTTCTGCTGATTACCGTCTTCCTGATGCCAACACCTACAAGAAGTGGTATGGCCACACCCATACCCACCCCGAACTACTGGCCACGGCCGTGTACGGATTATGCGAGGTCAACCGCGAGCATATCCGCGGAGCCAAACTCATTGCTAATCCTGGCTGCTACCCCACCAGCGTCAATTTAGGCCTGTGGCCCCTGGCCCAAGCGGGCATTCTTGGCCCAAACGTTATCATTGATGCCAAATCAGGGGTATCGGGTGCAGGACGTAAATTGCGCTTGAGCAGCCTTTTTGTCGAAGCCAACGAAAACCTCACACCTTACAGCATCGGCTACAGTCATCGCCACATTTCCGAAATAGAACTGATTTTGGGCCGCTTCATCCCTGATCTCCAGGTCACCTTTTCTCCCCACTTGCTCCCCGTCAACCGCGGCATCCTCTCTACCATGTACGTCGACATCGATCCTGCCCTGAAGCCCGAGGCTGTACGAGATATCTACCGGCAGCAGTATGCCAACGAAGCAATGATTCATCTTTTGCCGGCGGGGGAGGTCGCTACCCTGCGACATACCGTCCACAGCAACCGCTGCGCCATCGGCCTTACCCCCCTGCCCTATCCCGGCCGCTGGATCATTACCGCCAGTGAAGATAATCTGCTCAAAGGTGCCAGCGGCCAAGCCGTTCAGAACATGAACATTATGTTTGATTTACCCGAAACCAGCGGTCTAATTTAGCTCCATTCACACCCCATAGCACTATGAACGCAACTGCTCCACATCCCATCCACGTCATCAAAATTGGTGGCAGCCAAATCGACGATCGCGCCTTCCTGCTCGATATGGTTGCAGCCCTCAAACAGATCCAGGCGCAAGGTATCCGCCCTGTGATCGTCCATGGTGGTGGCCCCGAAATCGTCCGTCTGCACGATGAAATGGGGGTTCCTTTCGAGATCGTGGAAGGGCTGCGGGCCACCAGTGAACAATCCATTCGCCTCGTCAAGATGGCATTAGGAGGCATCGCCAACTTACGTATCGTCCGCTATCTCACCAATGGCGGGCTCGATGCCATCGGCCTCAACGGTATAGACCTCGGCCTGGTTCGTGTAGAAAAACATCGTGTCAATGGTCGTGATCTGGGGCGGGTGGGCAAAGTCACCGAGGTGCATGTGCAGAAATTGCTGCCCTTTCTGGAGGCGGGCATCATTCCCGTGATCTCGCCCATTAGCCTGGGAATGGATGGGCTCAGTTATAATGTCAATGCCGACCATGTGGCCGAGGCCATTGCCATCGCCTTGCAGGCAGCCCACCTCGTCTTCATTACCAATGTCGCCGGCATCCTCATTGCCGATCGTCCAGTGCGAGTTTTACCCTGCGAGCAAATCGAAAGCCTGATTGGCGAGAACTTTATTCATGGCGGTATGATTCCTAAAGCACGTGCCGCCGTGGCTGCTGTGCAAGCAGGCGTTCCCAGTGCTATCATCAGTGATCTCAAACACTACAAACAGGGCGAAGGGACGATGATTGTGCCCAACGCCTGATTTCAACCCCCTCACTCACACTCTTTGCGCAACCGATCATGAACCCAACCATCCAACTCGAACAACAGTACCTCGTCCAGGCCTATAAACGCCCCCCCTTCGTGCTTAGCGATGGAGAAGGGGTGTGGTTACAAGACGATGCCGGCCAGCGTTACCTCGATCTGGTCGCGGGCATTGCCGTCAGCGCCCTCGGCTATGGTGACCCAGAGCTTGTACAAGCACTCCAGGCAGCGGCAACTAAACCCCTGCACTACTCCAACCTTTATCATAACCAACCCATGGCCCAATTGGCGGCGCAGTTGGTAGACATCACACCTTTTGCCGATCGGATTCACTTTCAGAACAGCGGTAGCGAATGCAACGAAGCCGCCTTCAAATTTGCCCGCAAATGGGCTCGCACCCATTACGGCGAAGGGAAAAGTGACATTATTTCCTTTACGGGAGCCTTTCATGGCCGTACCATGGGCGCCTTGGCCGCCACACCCCGTCCCAAATACCAGGACCCCTTCCGTCCCCTCATGCCCGGTGTACGGCTGGCAGAATTCAACAATCCCGATAGCCTCGCCGCCACCATCGATGATCATGTTTGCGCCGTAATCGTCGAGCCGGTCCAGGGTGAAGGCGGCATCCATCCCGCTACACCCGAATTCATGACTGCCCTCCGTGATCTTACGCATCGGCACAACGCCCTTCTTATCCTGGACGAAGTCCAATGCGGGGTAGGGCGTACCGGCACCTTCTGGGCCCACGAGCCCTACGGCATTTTGCCCGATATTCTCTGTGCTGCCAAACCCCTGGCAGCCGGTTTGCCTATCGGCGTCGTCCTCACCACTAACCGTGTTGCCGAAGTCATCCACCCTGGAGATCACGGCACGACCTTTGCCGGAGGACCTTTCGTCACCGCTGCGGCGCAAGTCGTGGTCAAGCGTGTCAGTCAACCCGACTTTTTGCAACATGTCCGCGAAACAGGGGCCTATTTTCAGGAAAAACTGCAGGAAATCAACAGTCCCCACATCCTTGAAGTGCGGGGGAAAGGGTTGATGCTGGGGGTTCAGCTCGACATACCGGCCGCACCTATCGTTCAAGCCGGTTATCAGCACGGTCTGCTCCTGCTCAATGCCGGTGCCGACGTTTTACGCCTGGTACCACCGCTGATCATCAGCACTGACGAAATCGATATTGCCATCGAACGCCTGTCTGCCATTCTGGCTGAGATTGACTAGACCGTGACGCCC
>JAADFV010000134.1:0-1121 GCA_013152695.1 Chloroflexota bacterium
CAGCCAACTGCTTCCCCGCTGCCAGCGCAAATGCTCAGTCAACTGACCAATCATTTCATGAGCCAGCCAATAGAATACTCCCACCGCCACGCCCCCCCACAAGGCGCTAAAATGATTGACACCCTGTGCCGGATTGAGACGGTACAGCCGTTCCCACAGCCACCCTAAAAGATGAAACAAGGGATAGCCCGTGGGATGTGATAGTCCCAGCGTGGGAACGGTAAACTGAAATTCACCAGCATCACCGAAGAGAACGCCCGGAGCAGCGGTCGTGCGGTAAACCAGGAAAGCGATCAGGCCCAGAAGAAAAGCAATGGAAAAACGTCTTGTACGCATGAAATGAAGCGGGAGAATGCAGGGAGTAGGTGCGCACGGCCGTGCGCACTGAAGGAGTAAGGGGAGCAATCGTCGGGAGATTGGCGCGGAACAGGGGAGGGAGACGGAAGGGGTTTTCGCAGGGGCGAGGAATTCCGCAACAGACAGGTTATTGAAGGAGATGTAGCATCAAAGGGAAGCTATTGGCTGAGAAGACGCCTTGGAAGGAATTGCTCGCCCATAACGGCAGATGGGCACAGTGTGTCTCCATTCCAACCGTGAAATCGTACCACAAGAGAGGATAGTTGCGCGAATATGGAAGGAAAAGGCTGACTAACCTTTCCTTCGTTGCAGCCAGAGATAGCCGCTAACTACCAGAATAACGATCAATGCTCCCAGCCACTGCGTCAGTGAAACCAACTGTTCACCCAGCACCAGCCACGCCAAAAACAGAGCCGACACCAGTCGTAAAGCAATAAAACTCGTGATCAATGCCGGCGTGATCCGACTCATCGCCGTGATCTGCGAGAGATTCCCGCCAACCTGTGGCAAGAAAATAACAGCCAAGGCCGCGGCCCAGCCCCCCGTCGATGCCCGTCCCCAGGCACTCCAATCTTCGTGCGTGAGCAATGTCAAGATGAGAAAAGCAGTCGCCATGGCCATGCCCTGCTGAAACAAAATCATGCCGCTGGTAACATGGCGATGATGGCTGCGGCGAATGAGATGGTAGTGGATAGCGAAAAGGATCAGGGATATAAACGCCACGCCAATGCCAAGCAAATCTTGAGAGCTGAGCCCCGCCATGG
>JAADFV010000134.1:1172-7706 GCA_013152695.1 Chloroflexota bacterium
TGGCCGCCCGATAAGTGTAAGGGGGAGTGCGCTCTTTGAAGACCCAGCTCCCCAGCATCGCCACAGGAAAGGGGGCCAATACACCGATCAGGCTGACCCAAACTGCCTGAGTGAGAGAGATGGAGAGGATATTGGTGACAGAACGGCCTGCCACCACGGCCGAAAACAACCACAACACCCGTTGCTCCTGTAAAACATGCCAAAATTGACGCAGGCTCACATGTTCGTGCCAGCGCATGACCGCGGCCGCGGTCAGCATCATTGCCGTCGAAGCGATCATGATCAGGCCAAATTTCGGCACTTCGGCGATGGCTCGCTTACCAAAAACAGGATAACTGCCGATCAGGACATGGGCAAGGATTCCCAGTCCCACATAAGGCCAGATCGAAGCGCTCTGCGGACGAATGTGCTGTCGGCCTATCATTTTCTTTGCAACTGCAAATAAAGCGAGACAGTCAGGATCACCAAGACGAACCCCAGCCATTGCGCGGGTGTATTCAAGCGTTCTCCCAAAATGACCCAACCCAATGCCAGGGCTGAAATTAAGCGCAAAGCCATCATATTCGTAATCAATGCCGGTGAAACGCCGCTCAGAGCTGTGATCTGAATCAGATTGCCTCCCACCTGCACGAGAAAAATCACCATCAACACCGCCAATAAGCCTCCTAACGACACCGAGCTCCAGGCCCCCCAATTCTCACCAGACGTCCATGACAGTAAAATGAAAACAGGTAATGCTGCCAAACCCTGCTGCGCCATAATCATGCCGCGGCTGGCGTGGTGCAAATGACTACGCCGCACCAATTGGAAATAGGTAGCGAGGGCTAACATCGAAATCACCGCCGTAGCTAAACCGAGGATGTCGCGTGGGGTGAAGTTACCACTGATTTGTGTCCAGTCTTCCACCAACACCAAGGCAGATCCCACGGTGCCCAGCATAAGAGCGCCGTAGGTAAAGCGAGGAGTAGCTTGATCGAACACCCAGGCTCCCAAGAGGGCGACCATAAAAGGTGCCATCAAATTAATTAGCTGCACCCACACTGCCCTCGTGAGGTCAATGGCAATAATATTCGTCACAGAGCGCAGGACAACAAATACGGCCAGGGCCCAGAGGGTCGGTGTATGTGTCAAAGTGTGCCACATTTCCCGCCAACTGAAACCATCCCGGAGATGTGCTACCAACAGACCGGCGATAATAACCATGAGCCAGGCCAGTACCAACATAGAAAACTTGGGTACTTCCTGTACAGCACGTTTGGCAAATACGGGATAGCTGCCCCAAATGAAATGGCCAATCACACCCAACCATACGTAGGGCCAAATGCTGGGAAGAGCTGTTCTGGATGGGGATGAAGTTGAGGACACAGGAGGAGTAGTTTTCGGATTGCGCATTGCGGAATTGAGATCAGAGAAAGGGACAAGGAATCTGCAGCACCACCAGATATGAAAATAAATGACCGGGTTGAGTCAGCCGCTGGGGTGAAGGCCGCAAGACGCATCACGATTCACGGCGAAAACCATTATAGCACCACCTTCCCCGCTTTCCTCATCTATGGCTCCGGGGTGTATACTAGTGCCCTAACGTGAGAGCCCCAAGAGGTCTGGAATACTCTCTTGCCTTCAGCACAACAATGATACGCCAGGTTTGGCGGAAAAATCACCGTATTACGGATACAGCTCTCGTCTGCTAGCCGCCCACTTTTTGCAAGCCTGTTTTCATAGCAAATCGGGGCTATGCTCTAACCCCTATCTTTCCCATGAATCGACGACTCCTTCTCTTCATTTTTCTGCTCATTTTTGTATGCTTTGGCGGCGTAGTTCTGGGCACACTGGCCATAACCTATGTGCCGGCCTTCGTCCAATCGTTCGTTGAAGCCCCCCCTACGCCTACAGCTACACCCATTCCCACACCGACAACGGCCCCCACGCCCACACCACCACCGGCTGCCGGCAACGTGACGGTGATCGATCCCGAGCAGCGGCTCATCCGCCTCTACGAAAATACCAGCCCTGCCGTCGTCAACATCACGACCCAGATACTGCGCCAGAGCTTCTTTTTTGGCGTCATTCCGGAAAGTGGGGCGGGATCAGGCTTTGTCTGGGATAACGAAGGTCATATTCTCACCAACTACCATGTCATCGAAGGTGCCCAAAGCATCGAGGTCAGCTTTGGCGAGGATGTTACCATGCCGGCCACAGTTATCGGCGCTGATCCTCCCAATGATCTCGCCGTGATCAAGGTCGATAAGCTGCCTGAGGGCGTTCAACCCTTGCCCCTGGGTGATTCTGATGCCCTGCACGTGGGGCAAACGGCGGTAGCCATCGGCAATCCCTTTGGCCAGTTCCAGCGTACACTCACCGCCGGCGTGATCAGTGCACTCAATCGTACGATCCAGACCGAGGAAAAGAAGGTACTGCGCGGGGTCATCCAGACAGATGCTGCCATCAATCGCGGTAATTCCGGCGGCCCCTTGCTCGACTCCAGTGGACGGGCAATCGGCATCACCAGCGCCATCTTTTCGCCCACAGGCACCAATGCCGGTGTGGGCCTGGCCATTCCCATCAACAAAGCCAAGCGCGTTGTGCCGGTGCTCATCAGCGAAGGCCGTTATGCTCACCCTTGGCTGGGCATCGAGCACTTAGGCTACGTGATTACGCCCACCCTCGCCAAGGCCCTGGATTTACCGGTTGATCACGGCCTCCTCATTGCCCGCATCTATCGCGACTCACCGGCCCAGCGCGCCGGTATCCGCACTGCCAGCAAAGAAGTAATTGTCGGTCACCGGCGCCTCCTCGTCGGGGGCGATATCCTCACTGCCATCGATGGCTATCCCCTCAAGACCTGGGAAGACCTGGACGCCTATTTGCAAGAGAAAACCGAAGTTGGCCAAACCGTGACCCTCAGCCTTATCCGTGATGGCAAACCTCTCGAACTTCAGATCACAGTCGGCGAGGAACCGCAGAATTTTTGATAGGCGTCTATCCCAGCTACATCGATAACGACATGGTCGATAAGGCACTGCTGCTGATGAAGGTTTTGTAAACCTGGCCATTAGCAGCAATATTTACTGGCTTATCGGTCTACAATTCCACAATCCATACTTCCAACTCTCAAATCCGTATTCCACAATCCCAAATTCTTATGCCCTCTTCCTCCTCACCCACCCCACCTCCTCGCCCGCGCCTTTGGATTCTCGGTCTCGACGGCGTACCCTGGACCCTGCTCCAACCCTGGATTGACCAGGGTCATTTGCCCACCCTGGCCAGATTGCAGGCGGGCGGCGCCTGGGGTGGCCTCCGTTCCACCATCCAGTTTCTCACCGCCGTGGCCTGGTCCAGCTTTATCACCGGACTCAATCCCGGTAAACATGGCATTTTCGACTTTTCCCGGCGTATTCCCGGCAGCTACGATCAAGAGCTGACCAATGCGGCGCGGCGGGCGGGACGCAGCCTCTGGCGTATCCTTTCCGATGCAGGACGCCGTGTGGGCGTGGTGAATGTACCGATGACCTTTCCGCCGGAGCCAGTCAACGGCTTCCTGATCTCTGGCCTCGATACCCCCGGCCTCGATTCTGCCTACACCTACCCCCCCGAGCTCAAAGCCGAGGTCAATGACGTGCACTTTATTGCCGTCAGCACCGTGGGCAAATCGCATGCGCAATATCTCAAAGAGACACTGGAGGGCGTAGACAAACGCTTCGAGTTGCTGCACCGCACCATCCAGCGCGAACCCCTGGATTTTTACATGTGGGTGGTGATGGAAACCGACGCCATTCAGCATTGCTCCTGGCATCTGCTTTCTGACCCCAGCCAGCCCAATCACGATGCCATTCTCCAGGTGTACAAACGTATCGATCAACATCTGGCCGAGATCATCGACAACCTGCCCGACGACGTCACCCTGATTGTGATGTCAGATCACGGCGCCGGCCCCATCGTCAAAACCGTTTATCTGGATCGCTGGTTGGCGCAACGCGGCTGGCTGCGATACAAACAAGGGGCGGATCTGACCCTGGCGGACCGGGGACGTCATCTCGCCCGAATTGTGCTCAAACAGACCCTGTATCTGGCGCAACGTTTCTTACCTGTGGCCGTGAAGGGCTATCTCAAACGCTTCACTGGCGCCCATGCTGCCATCGATACCTTCATCGAAAAAGCGGATTACGACTGGGCACACACAAAGGCCTATGCCACCGGCAATCTGGGCAACATCAATCTCAACATCAAAGGCCGGGATCCAGAAGGTGTGCTCGAACCGGAGGAGGTCGAGCAGGCCATCGCCGACATTACTGCTGCCCTCTACGAATTGCGTGATCCCGATACGGGAGAGCAGATGGTGACCGAAGTCATGCGCCGGGAAGAAATCTATACGGGGGATCAGATCGAGCGGGCCCCCGATTTGCTCATCCGCTGGAAAGATGACAAATATCTGGCAACCAAGGATTACGAAGGCCGCCACGATGGCCCCATTTTCGGGTTCAAGCAAAAATTTGGGCGGCACGGTGCCGCTTATGCCCTGGATCAAACCGGTACGCATATCATCGAAGGCATTTGCATCATGTACGGCTATGGCGTCCGCGCTGGCGCCCGTCTCCAAGATGCCCAACTCATCGATCTGGCTCCCACCGTGCTCCATCTCCTCGATGTTCCCATCCCTCGTGCTATGGATGGCCGCGTCCTCACCGAGGCCCTGAGCGATGAGTTCGCACAAAAGCCTATTCAGTACGAAGAGGATGATCGGGATATTAGCGGTGGTGGGGATTTTGAGCTCAGCGCAGAGGATGAGGAAGCTATTCGGGCCAGGCTTCAGGGTCTGGGCTATGTTGCCTGATGGATCGCCCCATGCTGGACACGTCTCTGGACCTGACCGTGGTCATCGTCAATTGGAACGCGGCCCATTTCTTGCCGACAGCGTTGCGTTCTCTGTTCGCGGCGCAAGGCGAGCTGGCGATGGAGGTGCTGCTAGTCGACAATGCATCGAGAGACGATTCCCTGACGATAGTGCGCCAGCAGTTCCCCCAAGTTCGTATCATCGCCAATCAGCATAACCGCGGCTTTGCTGCGGCCAATAATCAGGGGATTGCGCAGGCGCGGGGCCGCTACATTCTCCTTCTCAACCCCGACACAGAACTCCCCCCCGACGCCCTGCACAAGATGATCTCTTATCTGGACGAGCATCCGCAGGTGGGGGTGGCCGGGCCACAATTGCGCGGTGAACGGGGTAAGATTCAAGGTGGCGCTGCCGGTTTCGACCCTTCGCCGCGCACGATTTTCAATTACGCTACCTTTTTATATCGTCTCTTTCCCCGCCATTTTCGCGGTTTATGGTTGGCACAGACGCTGTATGAGCAGGAACATCCTATCGCCGTGGATTGGGTATCGGGGGCGAGCATGTTCGTGCGGGCAGAGGCTGTGGCGCGGGTAGGGATGATGGATGAACGCTATTTCATGTATTCCGAAGACGTGGAATGGTGCCGGCGTATCCGCCAAGAGGGCTACCAGGTAATCTGTTACCCGGCCGTGGCCGTGGTGCACCATATCGGCGGCAGCGCCCGGCAATTGGGCGTGGATTTCCACGCGCACAACATCGATTCCCTCGATATCGATTTACGACGCCGTTATGCCGGCCCCCTGGTGGCGTTGATGCATCTGTTCGGCGCCTTTGGATTCTTCTTGCGCTATCTGCTGTACGAATGGGAATGGCTGCGCTGGCGTAATCCTGTATTCATCGAGCTGCGCGATTTATGGGCGGCTTGCATCAGAACCAGCCTCCGGCGCATGTTCCAGCCTGCCCCTGACCACACCCCTCAACCCGCTCCTTCTTCACAATCTCTGGCATGACCACTGCTCGCTCTGTTGCCCGCAATACCCTCTTTCTCAGCGCCGCCCAGGGCATCCGTATCTTGCTGGCATTTGTGCTCATCCTGTATATCGCCAATGTCTACGGCGCTGTGTGGCAGGGTAAGTTTAGTATTTTGTTGGCCTTCCTCAACATCTTTCAGGTATTGGCCTCCTTTGGGATGCCGCGGTTGATTACGCGTGAGGTGGCCCGCGATTATGCCATCAGCAATCGCTATTTTTGGGCAGGGCTGCTGGCACAGGGCAGTACAACGGTGTTGTTCATGCTCGCGATGGTGGGGGTCGTAGCGCTCATGCCCTATCCAGCCGATACCAAGCTGATGCTCTGGTTGGCGGTGTTGGCTCTGCCCCTGTTCACGTTTTATTCGGTAGCCGGAGCCCTGTTACGTGCGCACGAACAGATGCAGTTCCTGGTCTTCGCAGAAATGCTGAGCTCGGTAGCGCAGTTGGTTGTCGCCGTGTGGTTGCTTTCAACAGGCGGTGGAGTGATGGCCTTGGCCGCGATCCGTATTGCCGGCATTGGCCTCGCCGCCCTTACAGTGGTCATTTCCACTGTCCGCCTCGGCTATATTCGTCGCCCACACATCGAGCTGAGCTCGGCTAAGGCCCTATTGCAGGAGTCCTTCGAATTTTTCGGTATGGCCGCCCTGGATGCATTTTTACAGCGGCTGGATG
>JAADFV010000135.1 GCA_013152695.1 Chloroflexota bacterium
GGCCTCCCCGACTCCCACGCGGGCGTGGTGTAGTGGTAACACTAGAGCCTTCCAAGCTCTCGTCACGGGTTCGAATCCCGTCGCCCGCTCTTCTTCCCCCGGCCAACAAAATCAAAAAACGGGGCCCTAGCTCAAGTGGTTAGAGCAGCGGTCTCATAAACCGCCGGTTCTCGGTTCGAGCCCGGGGGGCCCCACCTTTCCAAGAATCCTGCTTGACGGCAGGTTTTTTTCTTTTTACTCCCCCACCCCATCCTCTTCCCCCCTCTGAAACAGCTGTAGCCACGTCTCCACCTCTTGTTTCGAGAGCTTGGGCTCAGGGCGCAAGCGCCGGGGGTGGGGGGATTTCTGGCGTTTGCGCTGAGATGCCAGGGCCATAAACTCACTCTGACTTAGCACCCGGGCGCCGAGCCCCCGTACGGCCTGGCGTAAAACCGCGTCGTTAGTCACCACCACCACATTCTTTTTGATCAGCTCATCCCGCACTTTGTCTAAAATGACTTTGTCTGCCTTAGTACGGTATGAGGCGGCAAATACAGCACGGACACCACCGCCGGAAAGGGCGCGCGAAACACCACCGGGGATGCCTCCATCAAATACGACCGTAATCGGTTGATGTAATTGAGGCTGATGGGCGCGTAGCCACTGTACCAGCCGCCATTCGTCATCCGCTTGCTCCAGACTGATACCCGGCACCAATCCACTACCAATGAGATTATGTCCGTCGATGATGTACATGAATAGGAAAACGTCGTTGCCTGCAAACAAGGCCAAACGACCATCTCATTTAAGATGCCATTCCAGAATACTTTCAGGCTTGAGATTGTCAAGCTGGAGATACCACTGCGCCGCATCCAACAATGCCTGCTCAGGAATGAGTCCGATTAACTCGGCACTGTGAATACCCACACCATAGCGGCTGGCCTCACGACGGACTAGCTCTGTCACACGGTAGATTGGAGTGCGTGTGTAATCAAGAAAATTCATCGACACCTGAGCCCGGCCTTCCACCAACAAACCCATCGCCTGCAAATAACGCATTCCTCCTGAGGAATGGCGGATGGCTTTTGCGATCTTCTTGGCAATAGCCACATCGTCAGTGGTCAGATAAATGTTATAGGCAATCAGGGGTGGTCGCGCCCCAATCACCGTTGCCCCGGCGGAGCCGAGTCGAGGCGGGCCAAAATCGGGTAAACGATCACTGTCTCCTGCTTCCAGGGCAGCCTTCAGCCCCTCGTACTCGCCTTTACGAATGTGCGCCAGCACTTCACGGTCGGGTCGTGTGGCTGCTTTGTAGTAAAGGTAGGTCGGAATATTCAGCTCTTTACTCACACGCTGGGCCAGAGACCGAGCCAGAGCCACACATTCATCCATGCTAATGTCACGGATGGGCACTAGAGGCACAACATCGGTGGCACCAATGCGCGGATGCTCCCCCCGCTGCTGATTCATATCGATCAACTCTGCCGCTTTGGCGATGCCACGAAACAGAGCCTCGGTTACGGCCTCGGGGGAACCGACGAGGGTAACCACACTACGATTGTGATCAGGATCAGAGGAATGATCGATGATACGGGCACCTTCCACGCTGCCGTAAGCAGCGAGAATGGCGTCGATGACTTCTTGGCGACGTCCTTCGGAAAAATTGGGAACAGATTCGATTATGGCTGTCATGATAAAATTCGTCTGGGAGTGTAAAAGGGAGGGCTGAGTACGCCGGCCGCCAGCTTAGGGTACCGGCATTGGCCCATTCAGGAACCTTGTTAACAACACCATTATGCCACAACCTTGTACTGGATTCAGAAATACCAGCAGCCGTCCTCTTCTATTGGAGAAAAGAGAGGATATAAGCTACAGCTTCGGCAGGAGTTGCAACCACATGAACCCCGGGAATCTCCCAAGAACGCAAACTTACCACCGGCTTACCCCATTTACAGGCCAAGGCAATCTCAGAAAGGGTGCCGTGCCCGCCGCCGATAGCAATCATGCCGATGCCGGCGCGCGCGACTACGGCATTCCGGGCTTCACCAAGGCCAGTGGCAATGGCAACCTGCAGCCATGGATTCGCTTCGCTGGTTTCGTTACCGGGGAGCAGCCCCACGGTGAGACCGCCTTGTGTGGCAGCGCCCCGGCAGACGGCAGCCATGACACCGCCCCGACCTCCACACACCACCCCCACCCCCGCTTTGGCCAACAAGCGCCCCACCTCTTCCGCCAAGACAGCCTCTTCTTTGCTGCATGTGGCACCTCCAACCACCGCAATCAGTTGCTGCCGGCGTTCTGTTCCTGCCTGCTCACTCATGATGCCCCAACCTGAATTCGTGCAGTGAAGTATAAAGAGCACCCTGGGGCCGCAGTTGGCTGCGCATGAGATGCACAGAGTTCACCGCGCAAGTCCCCAAAGTTTCCGGTACGTCCAGAGCCATCAGCTCTGCCCCCAGTTGCCGTCGTTCCTGGCTCCCCGCCTCGCGCTTCACTCGTGCCAGAGTGAGATGCCCGTTGAACGGCCGCCTTTCCTCTTCCCACCCCAGGCGTGTCATAGCCTGATCGACCCTGGCAGCCAGTGCTTGCAATCTCTTTTCGGGATCATTCACTCCCACCCAGAGTACGTTTGGGCGTCGTGTGTTGGGAAAACAACCCAAACCACCGATCGTTATGACAAAGGGATTATGGAGTACGGCTACTTTTTGCAAAGCGGTTTCCAATTCGGCAAGGCGAGCAGAATCGGTCTCTCCCAGAAACTTGAGGGTGATGTGAATACTTTCGGGCCGTGTCCAGCGTAAGGGATAGGCTGACAACTGCCGGCGAAGCTGATTTTGCACATCGGCCAACCTGGTGAGCAGTATGTCGGAAAGATTAACTGAAATGAACAATCGCCACATCATTCGCGTTTACTCCTGAGGAGAAAGAAACGGGATCGGATCGATAGGGGGGAGAGAGACGCGCTGAAAATGTGAGGGATGAGCTGGCCCTTCGGGTGTATCCCAGGGAATAGTAGCATCAAGACCCAGTTTATCGCTGCGCGATTTCTGTCCGGGAATATGACGAGCGGAGGGATCGAGAGAACTGGAAGGCCGGTCGGGGAATAGGATAAGGTCGCGTCCGGCCTGAAAGCGGGTGGCAATCGCCCACTCTACCGCCTGCATGTCAAAAAGATCGATGTCTTTGTCGACGATGACCACATGCTTGAGAGAAGGATGCCCGACGAAGGCTGCATCGATAGCTTTGCGGCCGTCATCGGGATGCTGCTTATCGATTTGTACCACGGCGTGGAGCCAGGAAGCGCCGCCTGGCGTAATGTGAACATTACACGCCTTGACAACCTGATTGACCGCGGCATAAATGCTGGGCTCTTTGGGCATGCCCATCAATAACTTGTGTTCACTGTAGCCGGGAAGGAGGGCTTGATAAATCGCTTCCCGGCGGTGCGTTATGCGATCGATGACAATGACCGGCTGCTGTCGTATGATGTCGGTCGTTCCCGTCAAATCGATGAAAGGTCCTTCTGCGACCAAATCATGGGTAATGCGGCCTTCCAGGACAAATTCGGCGGCCGCTGGCACGACAAGATCATTGGTTTGGCAGGGCACCAGCGGTGTAGGAGCCAAAGCCTGGGCAATATCAAGCTCACTCACACCGGGAGGCGGGGACATGCTTGCCGCCAGAAGGACATGCAGAGGCAAACCGATGCAGATCGAAACAGGGAGATCATCTGAGCTCTTTTTCCAGGCATTGTACGTACCCCGGCCTTCCACCAGCCGCGCTGCACAGTGTCTCTTGTCCAAACGCAAGAGGCGATGGTAAGAAGCATTCAAGCCGGTATCGGGATCACGAATGATGGCCACGGCGGCAGTGGCATAAGGACCGGCATCATCGGGCCAGTGTTTCAAGAAAGGAAGGGTGGTAAGGTCTGGCTGGGGCTCGATTACTGCCTGGCAGGGTGCTTCCTGAACAAGGGGGGCAGACTGAGGATGTTGGAAGGCGTCGGCCAGGCGAAAGAGGATTTCGGCCGGTTTACAGCCCAGGGCCAGAGCAAAATGCCGGCGATCGGCAGCAAGCCCGGTGACGACACGGTAAGCACTCCCCCGAACATGATTGAACAAAACAAGACGTCCATCCAGGGCCGCAGCCAGGGCCGCCAGCTCGAGATGAGGATCAACAGGCCGGTCTATGGTGACGAGCCAGCCTTGCTTTTGCGCTATTGCTAAAAATTGGGAGATGTCCATAAATTGAGGCCACCGGAATCAAGTCTGATGAATCAAAGATATCCGAAAACAAATGATTTCTGCCCGAGATTGTATCAGAGGCAGGGATACATTGCGAACTAACCGGGGCCTATTTTCGAAACTTGTGAGAACAGAGATATTTTCGCATAATGGGGAGCATGACACAACCATCATCTCAAGCAACGACCTTTTTTCTGATCCGGCACGGTGAAACTGACGCTAATCGTTCCGGTATTTGGCAGGGTGCTACAGATAGCCCCCTGAACGAACGAGGCCTCATGCAAGCACAGGCGGTAGCGAGGCTTTTGCGAGCAAGAGCCGAACCCCTTGCTGCCATCTACACCAGTCCCCTGCAACGAGCCCAACAGACGGCCCAGGAGATCGCCTCCCAGGTCAAACTGAAAAACATCCACCTCCTTCCTGAGTTGGCCGAATTTAATCTCGGCGAGTGGGAAGGACTGAGCTATGAAGTTCTGCGTAATGATAAACGTTTGTGGGATCGCATGAACGAGGACCCCAACTTCACGCCTCCCGCGGGAGAATCAGCCGTGCAGTTCGCCACACGTCTGGTCAACGCCTTTACCACTATCGCCCAAACCCATAAGGGCGAACAGATTGTCGTCGTCAGTCATGGCGGTGCTATTGCCACGGCTCTAGCCATGCTTCTCGATCAGGATGGACGTGAATGGCCCCGTTATCAAATGGCTAATTGCGGCCTTTCTGAATTGCGTTTTACGCCCCAACCGCAACTGGTACGCTTCAATGAAATCGCTCATTTGCAAGGTATCGGTAATCTTGAAAATTGGCGCTGAACCCGGCATTTCTTCCTTGTGGAAAATGAGGTTTCCCCATAATTTACGCCAACTATCACTCCAGGCAAGGGATTTTGCCCCCAGAACCGGCAACGATATGGCATAAAAAGTAGCAGCGATGTTTCTTTTTCTCTCTAAGTTTTTGCCGCTCCTTGTTTATCCCTTGGGCCTGGCTGGGCTCTGTATCCTTGCCGCACTACTCCTCCGCCCCTCACGCTTGCGCACTCTCGTGCTGGTACTGGCCTTTCTTCTCATCTGGTTGGGGGGAAATCGCTGGGTGGCCTCTACGCTGGTCCGTTCTCTGGAATGGCGGTACCTGCCAGAGAAAGAGCTCCCCCCAGCACCGGTAATTGTCGTGGCAGGAGGGGGTGTGCGTGCAGGAGATTATCCCCGGCCTATTGTCGAAGTCGATGAAGGTGGCGATCGTTTGATCTATGCTGCCTATCTGTATCACCAAGGCAAGGCGCCTTTTGTCTTGCTCAGTGGTGGGGGAATGACATGGTACGCGCCCGATACGGATGGGCCGGGCATGGATGCCCTCATGCAAATCCTGGGCGTCCCCAAGAAAGCGCTCATCATCGAGTCGGCCTCGCGAAACACCTATGAAAATGCCCTGTTCAGCCGCAAAATCTTAGAAAAACGCGGGATTGACACGATCATTCTCGTCACCTCGGCCATGCACATGCCCCGTACCGCCAGTCTCTATGCCAAACAGGGGTTCGATATCATCCCTGCCCCAACTGATTACCTGCTCTCACAGGCCGAATGGCGTTTTTTGACCCATGCCGATATACGCACGCAGCTACTCAACCTCATTCCCAACGCTGAGTACATGCGCTGGACTTATCTTGCCTTGAAGGAATATCTCGGTATGACGATTTATCACTTGCGCGGATGGATGTAAATCGGGCCCGCGCGAGCACACTTCACTCTCCGCAGGATCACTTTATGTCATCATCCTCCAAAACCTTAGTTTCCTGGAACGTAAACGGTATCCGTGCCATTTACAAAAAAGGCTTTATGTCCTGGCTCCAGGCCAGCCAACCGGATATTCTTTGCCTGCAAGAAACGCGGGCCGAGCCTCAGCAGATTCCGGCAGAGTTGCGGGAGCCTGAGGGTTATGTTGCCTACTGGAATCCTTCCATTCGTAAACGGGGGTATAGCGGCACCGGTCTGCTTTCTCGGGAGCAGCCTGAAGCCGTAGAATTCGAGCTGGGTGTGCCTGAATTCGACCAGGAAGGGCGGACGATTATCGCTCACTACGCCGATTTCACCCTTGTGAACTGCTATTTCCCCAACGGCGGTCGCGACCATAGCCGTGTACCTTTCAAGCTTGCATTTTATGAAGTGTTTCTGGAACGGATGGAGCAACTGAGGGCTGAGGGCCGTCAGTTGCTCTTTTGTGGCGATGTCAACACTGCCCACCAGGCCATCGACCTCGCTCGCCCACGCGCCAACGAGAACACG
>JAADFV010000136.1 GCA_013152695.1 Chloroflexota bacterium
CAAGGCACAGGTAAGTACATCGTTGTTTATTCCACACGTACCCTGCTTCAATGTTACCGCTTGAAGGAGAAGCGCTGTTGGCAGGGGATCTCGCACGACAATGTTTGTTGCCAGGGAGGGCCCGTTATTGACCACGGTAAAGGTGTAAGTCAGAGTGTCTCCCAGGGAGGCAATCACCGGCGAAACCTCCTGAGTGATGGCCAAGTCGGCTTGAGGAATGACCATAGTCTCGAGGGTAGCGGTGTTGTTGTCAGGATTGGGATCACTTCCTGCGAAACTGACGGTGGCAGTATCGACGAGGGTTGCCCGTGCCTCTTCGGGAATCGCGACAATAACGGTGACTGTTTCCTGTTGATTCCAGCCCATCGTTCCGATTTGGCAGGTAATTTGCTCAGCATTGACGTAGCAAGGGCCTTGCGTGGCCGTGGCCGAAACAAGGGTAACACCGGCGGGCATAGTATTGACCAAAACTACACCATCTGCAGGTGTGGAAGCAAAATTGGTTATGGTGATGGAGTATTTGAGCTCTTCGCCGGGGATGGCAATGGAGGGGTTGGTAGTGATGGACAGGCCTAAATCAGCGCCTTCGAAGACCGAAACCGCCAGAACAGAGGCATTATTGTCAGGGTCGGGGTCTGTCGTATCGGCAGTAATTCGGGCTGTATTGGTGAGGACACCGGGCTCTTCCGGAGCACGCACGACTACCTGGGCTCTTAGCTCCGCCCCGGCCGCCAACTCGCCCAGAGGACAGGTGACCAAGTTGCCGGAATAAGAGCAGGCTCCGCGGCTCGAAGAAGCACTGAAGAGTGTGACGTTGTCAGGAAGAATGTCGCTGAGGACGGCATTGGGTGCTGCCACAGGCCCGGCATTGCTGGCGATGAGGGTATAGGTCAAGACCTCTCCCACTTCGACTGCTGCCGGCTGGGCACTCTGAGAGACGGAGATATCGGCACTCCAGACGATACTGCTTTCGGCATCAGACACGTTATTGTCGGGGTTGGGATCGTAGGCTTCGCCTGTCACGGTAGCGACATTAGCGACGGTTGTGTTGACCGTATTGGCAACAGCTTCGATCACGACGGTGCCTTCCGCGTTCACAGCCAAGGCGCCTAGTTGGCACGTCACTATCCCCTGGCTTTCGCTGCAATCACCCTGGGATGGTGTGATAGCGGTGAGGGTTACGCCATCAGGGAGGGTGTCTTCTACGACCACGCCGGTGGCAAGGGATGGCCCCAAATTGGCAATGGTAAGCCTGAATGTCAGCGTCTCTCCTGCCAGCACTGATGGCTGTATGGCACTTTGGCTGATGGCAAGATCGGCATGGCGGACGATGTCATCGGTGAAGACGATGACGTCTTCGTCAGAAGCCAGATCGATTTGCATGGCACTAACTTTTACCCGATTGGAGATAGGGCCAAGGAGGTCGGGTTCAGGGAAAACGGCCAAGGACAGAGAAACACTGTCTTCGAAAAGGATATCGCCTAAATTGCATTGTACGCCCACTGCCGTGTTGCTGCAGTCGCCTCCTGTGGGGTTGTTTACGGCCAATAATTCGACACCGACGGGCAGGGTGTCTGAAATCACGACGCTGCCGGCGTCCTGCGGGCCGTAATTGATCACAGTGAGGGTGTAAGTGAAAGGCACACCGGCGACAAGCAGATCGCTGGAAAGCGCCTGTGTCACATCGAGGTTGACTTGTGTTCTGGCTGCGATCAGTTCATCCACATTGGGGACGGTCATAAAGCCGTCGCTGGTTTCTTGACGGTTATCGGCACTGTGGGGATGGCAAACAATACAGTTTTCACCACTAAAATCGAAATGTCCGTCGTGTCCTGCTCCTCCCATGTGTTTCATACGGCCACGAGCCTGGTGGCAGGTCACACAGAGGCGAGTATTGGCAGGACTGACGCCGTCATCGAAGGAATTTACACCACGGCGAGAAGTAAATGTCACAGGGCCAGCAGGCTCGCCATCGCCCATTATGACGAAATCTTTGATACCGAATAGGTTGGTAGAGCCATGCGGATCATGGCAGCTGACACATTTGAGTTGAAAGGCATCAACACTACGGTTATCAAAGTCTACATTGCCATGGGTAGAGATGGGCGTATCGATGTACGCTCCTGTCCCGTTGTGGCAGGTATTGCAAAATTCGTTGCTTTCAAGAATATCCTGGGTTGTGTTGGGCTGAACATTCATCCCACCACCTCCACCCATGCCACCGCGGATAAGTAAGTACCGCCTGTTGGCGGTGTGGGCGCGGTGGCATTCGGCACAGGCATCGGTCGTTGCCGAATAATTGCCGCGATGAGGCCCCCCTTGTTGCGGAGGGGCCGCCCAGATGGCGGGCGCGAGCAATATAACACTTCCCAGGCAAACGAGAATGAGGATAAAGAATATTCTGACCGGGAGGGTCAAATGTGATCTATTGATCGAAACAAAGAGTTTCGGTGTTGGCGTCATCATTTATCGTGGCACAACTGGCATGTCCCCCGATTATCCACGCGTAAGAGAGAGCTTCGCTCATTACCACTGGGTGCTGTGGAGCCATCGGGCCAGGATACACTTCCGGCGTAGTTAGCCATCACGGCCGATGTACCATGGGCGACGTGACAGGTTAAGCAGGAGACTGGTTTGTGTGCATAGGTGGGATTACCTGTGGCGGGTGGGCCTCCATGTAAATTATGGCAACCACAGCCGCTGCCCACAGAAATGTGCCGATAAGCAAAGATTGAATCGCCAGAGTCGGTGTGGCCACTGTCAGAGAGCGCCAGATAACGATCGTGACATTGCGAGCACCAATGAGCAATGTCATTGAAGATTTGGTCGTCGTAGGCCTGACCGAAGTATTTTCCGTTGCCATCATCGATGGTGTAATCTTTGTTGTTTTCGTCAGGTACAAGCGTGGTGCCACTGCCCGAACCAATGGGCGTGGCCCGCAAAATACGGTAGGTGGCAGTATTGCCACCACCTTCACCACCATGCGGGTTGTGGCAAGAGACGCAGGAGAGGGTGATGCTGCTGCCCGGCCCAGAGCCGATGCTGCCGCTACCCCAAACCGTGCCGCTGCTGTTGTCCCAGATATGCGAAGAGGTGACAGGGGCAGAAGAGACTGTACCGCTCCAGCTTGTGTCCATACGGACATTGACAAAACCGCCTCCTTTCAATCCCCGGTTGACCACGCCTTCGTCCGGCGACTCTACGTTGTTGTCTCGTTGCAAGTAAACGCCATCGGTAACATCCGTGTCTGCACCATTGCCGGTGGTTCCATGGCAGGTGAGACAGAGTCCGTGGCTGGTGCTTGAGACGAGCAAATTCGTGCCCTGGGCGGTGTGGGCACGATGACAGCCGGCACAAGCGTCGGTGGTGGCGGTATAGTTGCCGTGAGGCCCGTTGTCTGCATAAATGGGTGCAGATATCATTAAGGCCACAATGGCGGCGGCAATGGCAAAAACATACCTAACTTTCATAGTTATCCCCCTCTCCGGCTCCTCCCCCGACCAGGAGGTCGAGAGAGGAGCTTGTTGGAGTGTACAGTGACGCGAATGGATCGCGTTTCATGAACTACTTCTTGTGGCAAGCCTGACACACGCCACGGTTGTCGGCGCGTAACAGGGCGCTGTCGCCGGCAGGACCGGCACCGGCAGCGTAGCCAGTCATTGCGACCGAAGTACCGTGCGGTAAGTGGCAGGTCTGGCAGACGAGATAGTTATCACTTGTGCCCGCCAAAGGCACCGTAACGGTGTCACCGTTAGTGTCGGTGAAGGAGGGCGTGTAACTGGTCGTCTGGTCTACAGGGTGAGTGAAGGTGGGATCGCTGGGATAGTTGGCTGCATGCTGGTAAGGATCGTGGCAGGCACCACAGACATTACTCTGATTGCTGGCCCAATTCTCAGTCCCATAGTCCTTGGCTGCACCTTCATCACTTTGACTAACGGTAATGGGCGATACGCCATTGATGTCGGTCTTGATGAGACGGTAGTTGGTGGAACCGTGGGGGTCGTGGCAGGAGGCGCAATCGAGGGCATCGATAGTGCCAGTCACACCACGCAGGCCGCCAGCACCCCAGGCGCCAGTTTCGGTACCCGTGGGATCGTGGCTAGAGGTGACAGCAGCACCCTTGTAGTTGACAAAACCACCGCCGAGAAGGTTAGCGTTATTGGTTGTGCTTGTACCTTCGTCGCCACCTCTGCCGGAAACGAATAGACCGTCTTCGACGTTGGTGTTGGCGCCGGTACCAGAAGTGCCATGGCAGGAAACACACAGGTCATATGTGCTGCTGGCCATGAGTAGCTTCCCACCGGAAGCTGTGTGAGCACGGTGACAGCCGGCGCAAGCGTCGGTGGTGGCTGTGTAGTTACCGTGTGGACCGCCATTGGCTGAAGCTACATTTGCTACAATGAGCAGCATAGCGACAACCACTAGCGATACTAAGAGTAGTTTTTTCATGGGAATTTCTCTCCTTTCTTTTTTCCTGTCCTGGGGGGGAATACCAGTGGTGAGATAAGATTAGCGACATAACTGATGGAATCATGTCGTAAGCGGTTGGTAATCAGTTATCCTACATAATCTTCCTCCTTAGCTAATTGGGGGCCATCCGTCAAGGATTTCGGGTGCTGGTTGCACCCTTCAATATCCTGCTGGATGCGTTAATATGACCAGATCTGGATGCGGTTGTTTTCTCGATCGGCTACATAAAGGCGCCCACTGACTGATACCGCGATATCATTCGGGTAGTTGAACTGAGCACTTAGGTTGCCCATGGAGCCGAAGGAGAAGAGGAAACTGGGTTCGGGGCCCGAGAAGTCGTAAATTTTGACATCTTGGCCGACCGCATCCACAACGTGCAGGCGATCCCGGTTGTCGATGGCCATGCCGCGCGGTAAACTAAGCGCACCATCGCCGCTTCCGGCACCGAAGTGAAAAAGGAAGCCGCCTTGGTCATTCCAGACCGAGAGACGCCCATTGTTGCCATCAGAAACGATCATTCTGCCCTGAGAATCTGCTACGGCTGCATTGGGGAAGAGGAATTGCCCGTTTCCCTGGCCGGAGATTCCGAATTGGAAGGCAGAGAGATCGAAGTTCAGCCAGTCGGGACTCATGATCACGCTGGCAGGGACGACCATGACCGAGTGGCGACCTTCGGTCACGTCGGTCAGGATCATTTGATCCTTGGTGTCGAAACGGATGCCGAGAGGTGCCCAACTGGCATAGTCGGGGCGGGGCAATGTCTGTGCATTGCCGTCGGCATCTTGATAAGTGACTTCATCGCTGAAGATGTTGTAAGAATATGAGCCGAGACTTGGTGCTGTCCCCGTATGTTTGGAGACATATTCACTGAGGGTGAGGGTGGGGCTGAGAATGGTATCGAGATAACCGCCATCTCTATTGAAAACAATGATGGCGTGTTGTAATCGGTCTGTGACATATACGCGACCACGTGAGTCGGTAGCGATGTACACGGGGGAGCGTTCGCCCGGTTTGACACCAGGCAACGAGAAAGAGCCGAGGAGATTGCCGTCGGTATCGAACATTTTGATCAACCGTTCTCCCCGTGATTCTGTGACGTAAAACCGATCTCCATCTGGAGAAACGGCAACGCCGATGGGACCATCTACTTCATAAATAGAGAACATGTAGTGGGGGGGATAGTTGACTTCTACGGGAACGGGTAGGAGTTCGGGTAGGGGCTCTGGTTGATTCAAATAGGAGGCAAAAATGAAGCTGACGAAGACGAGAACAAGCAAAAGTGCAAAGAGGATCGCTAACAGGAGTTTTCGTCTGCGTTTTTCTTCTTTTCGGGGTTGGGGCTTCGGTGGAGGGTTCAATGTGGCACTCATTGCGGTTTTTCCTGTGATTTCAAAGCAGATAAACTGGCTTCTACTCGACCGAGCGCTTGTTGGGAAGCAAAATCATGGGGATCAGAAGCTACTGCTTGCTGCAGAATTTCTTTGGCGGCGTTGAGATCACCTATTTTTTCATAGGTCAAGCCCAAGCCAAGCAGGGCGGGGGTGAACTCAGGCAAGGTCTGTACAGCATTGAGGAGGTGAGTCTTTGCCAACTCGAAGTCTTTCAAGCCAAAGGCCTGCATGCCTTGGGCGTACTCGACATAACCCGGCATGTCCAGGGCGGTGTAGCATTCGATCATTCCCTGGTAAGCTTCGGTAAAGTCGGGTACAAGGCGAACCGCTTTGTGGTAATAGGTCAGGGCCGTTTCGTACTCGCCGAGAGACTGTTGTGCTTTGGCTAATTGGTAAAGGGCATCGGCGTCGGTGGGGACAATTTCTAAGGCAGACTCTAGAGGAGGAATCGCCTTTTCGCTTTCTCCCAGGTTCATGTAGCTTTCGCCGACAAAGTAATAGGCTGTCTGCAGAATCAAATCTGCTTTGGCCGTAGGGCTGTCCTTGCGCATATCGATGAATTTTTCGAGGAGGGGAATAGCCTCAGAGGGTTGTGACATGC
>JAADFV010000137.1 GCA_013152695.1 Chloroflexota bacterium
GGCCTGCGGCCAGAGGACGACCTACGTCGTCCTTTCGCCATTCCACGACGGTCGGTATAGGCCGACCTCTAGCACAAAGTGCCTGTAGAGCTTGAGCCTACCCTTGAACGCAGTGAAGGGTTCACTCAGCTAGGCCCTAAACAACGGCACCATCGCTAGGAGTGGAAGGCTGTATTGCTTAGCAGTGTAAGCCTCGGCCACGAGACAATTTTCATCAAACTACGATTGACTGAGTACTAGTTGGGCATGACATCACGGGAGGGGTAAACAGGGGATAAGGGTAAAGCCCGCCCAGGCTTTGCCTGGCGCGAGAGGTTCTCCTCCTGGTAGCTCAGGAATAGGACGAGGCTGCTGCCAAGCAAATAGAGCATGGGCAGGGGGAGGAGATGCCATTGTTGGCTATGAACGATAATCGTGACCGTGCCAAAAGCAAAAAGGAGGCTCAGCACCTCCGGCAAGAATTGCCAGCGCGAGGTTGCCTCGAGTAGAGCCTGGGCGCGCGGGCCGTCTCCCTGTTTGGGGGTGCGTTCGAAGGTTCCCCCTTTTTGCCACAGGCCGGCAATGACGGCTTGGGCGATGGAGGCGGAGAGCCCTAAGGAGAGCAAGGCAAGCACAGGCAAGGCCCAGAGCCGGCTGATGCCCTCTTTGCCTCGTAATTGTTGCTGAGCAAGGCTGTACATGAGGAAGGGAACCAGAGAAAGCAGGGTGGAGATCGATCCCAATAGGGGCAGGGAGAGCTGGGTGGAGGAGCTGAGAGCCAGGACGGGAGTGAGTACCAGCAGCGTGAGGAGAAGGAGGTGGGTGGCATAGCCCCCTAAATGAAAAAGTGCATACAGACGTTGAAAAGGAGACAAATGGCTCTTGAGCACGGGAAGGGCGAGCTTGCGTAGTGTTTGGATCGAGCCTTTGGCCCAGCGCCGTTGCTGGCGCTTGAAGCCGGAAAGGGCAGGGGGGACTTCTGCGGCAGCGGAAATACGATTGAGATAGGCTCCTCGCCAGCCCGCGAGCTGAGCACGGTAGGAAAGATCCAGGTCTTCGGTGACGGTGTCACTGCTCCAGCCCCCAACGGCGAGGATGGCGCTACGACGCCAAATACCGCCGCTACCATTGAAGTTTTGCAAGAGAGAAGTGGCGGATCGGGCCTGTTGTTCGATAACAAAATGGCCATCCAGGGCCAGACTTTGCGCCGCGGTCAAGGCGTTTTGCGACCAATTGAGATGTTCCCAGCGGGTTTGCACAAAAGCCAGTTCGGGATGAAAGATGAGGGCGGGGAGAGTGCGTCTGAGCCAGTCGGGCGAGGGCACAAAATCAGCATCGAAGACGGCGATATACTCGCCTGATGATTGTTTCAATCCCGCGGCGAGGGCGCCTGCTTTGTAGCCATGGCGTTGCCAGCGGTGAAAGTAGTGGAAATCGATGCCCTTTTTACGTAGTTGTGAGACATGTTGGGCAAGGACGGCTGAAGTCCAGTCTGTGGAATCGTCGAGGACCTGGATTTCGAGCTTGTCGGGGGGATAGTCCAGGGCGGCGACGGCATTGACCACGCGCAGCGCAACTTGCGGTTCGTTGTAAATGGGGAGCTGGATGGTCACTTTGGGCCAGGTGGCCGGTGTTTGCTGGCTGGCGGGCCAATCGTGACGTGGTCGCGATTTCCAATAAACGATGATCGAGGTGAGAAGAAAACACCCGTACAAGGTGAGCAAAATACCGGCAGTCTGGTAAAGCAGTGACA
Source organism: Chloroflexota bacterium (assembly GCA_013152695.1). Next base: position 1,733 of record JAADFV010000137.1, read on the forward strand.
ATGCTGTGGAAAGGAAGTTCATAGAAGTCGTTTGAATTGCTCCTGCAGAGTGTACGGGAGCGTAAGTTTATCGATGCGGGATGGAAATGGGAGGGGGGCGTGAAGGGTCTCGCCGTGCCTGTGCGGGTGAGATGCCCTTCGGTTGCTCTCAGGGCCGGCTGCGCTGGTGTTGGCCGCTGCACCGTGGTTCGAGACGGCGGCGGCTAGCACCCCGTGCGTTGCTTGTCCTGAGCGAGCTGCGGCTGGAGAGACTCTTTACGAGGTAGCAGCGCGGCGTGAGGCGAGGTAGTTGAGCAGATCAATGCTCAAGTTCGCGTAGGCTTGGGCAGCACGAAAAACATCGGGCAAGGCAATGTGTTCGTCGGCAGTGTGGGCGAGGTGGTCGTCGCCGGGGCCAAAGCCCAGAGTCGGAATGCCGGCTTCTCCCATGGTGTAGACGCCATCGGTAGAAAAGCCCCAGGTGCGGATCTGGGGGCGGTACCCCAGCGTTTTTTCGATAGAGGCGCTGCTCTGGAGAAGAAGGGGATTATCTTCAGCAAGAAGCCAGGCCGGGTAAATTTCTGGGCCTTCTGTTTGATAGCCGGTGTAGCTGGTGGAACGGTAGTAGCCTGTATCCACACGTCCGCGGACTCCTTCACGCTGCAAGAGCGCTTCGATTTCAGCGAGAGCACGTTGCGCGGTTTCACCCAGGGTGAGACGGCGATCGATGACAAAATCACAACGGTCGGGGATGGCATTACGGCTGCCGGCCACGGTGGTCAACTGGGTGACGGCAATGGAGCCTTTGCCCAGGACGGCATCTTGCATGAGTCTGGCATTGAGGAGTTCGATGCCAAAAATGAGCCGTGCTGCCCCGTATAGGGCATTCTCTCCCTTTTCGGGCGTGGAAGCATGGCAGGACCGGCCAAAAGTAGAGACGCGTATTTCCATACGCCCTCGCTGGCCCCGCGCAATTTGTAAGTTGGTTGGTTCGCCGAGGATGACCCAATCAGGGCGTAGTCCCTCTTCTTCGACCAAGACGCGCATGGCCATGCCTTCGGTGGGTTCTTCCTGAACGACGGCGGCCACGACCACTTCGCCGGGCAGAGATATGCCCTGCTCGATCAAGATACTGACTCCATACAGCATTGCTGCCAGGGGGCCTTTCATGTCGACACTTCCCCGGCCATAAAGCTGTTGCTCGATGATCTCGGCGCCAAAGGGATCATGTGTCCAGGCACTGGGATCGCCGGTATCGACCGTATCCATGTGGGCATTGAGGAGGAGGATCGGTCCCCCGGGCTGGCCGTAGCGGCCGATGACATTGCCGATGCGATCTGTGTGAACGCTTTCGAAGCCAAGGCGGCGCATCTCTGCGGCAGTGATACGCGCTACAGCCGTTTCTTGTCCAGAAAGGCTGGGTGTTTGCACCAGGTGCCGCAGAAAATCGCTACAGGCTGCGGTTTGTTGGGGTGTCAGTCGCAGGCGCTGGCGATCGTGGGAAGATCGAGGTTTGGGGAGAGCCATAGTGAACTCCACAGAAGAGTTGGGGGCGCTCAATAGGCGCCTTCGCCCAGAAGAACCTGGGGAATCGTGCGTAAAAGAATACTGATGTCGAGAGCAGGGGACCAGTTTTCGACGTAGTAAATGTCGAGCAGCATCATTTCATCGAAACTGAGATTGGAGCGTCCGGAAATCTGCCATAAACCGGTTATGCCGGGCACGACTTCCAGGCGCTTGCGATGCCAGCTTTCGTAAGAAGCGACTTCTTCAGGCAGAGCCGGTCGTGGTCCTACCAGACTCATGTCTCCACGGATCACGTTGAATATTTGCGGTAATTCATCCAGGCTAAAGCGCCTGATCAGGCGGCCAATACGGGTAAGACGAGGATCGTCCTTGATTTTAAAGAGAGGGCCATCGGCTTCGTTCATTTCTTTGAGCTGTGAACGCAGGTCTTCGGCTTCGGTAATCATGGAGCGGAATTTGTAGGTGCGGAAGACCCGCCCATCTTTGCCAATTCGTTCCTGGACAAAAATGGCGGGGCCGGGCGAATCCAGCTTGATGGCCAGGGCGACAAGCGCCATGAGGGGGAGGGTTGGAATGAGGGCGAGGGTGGCGACAGTGAGATCGAGCAGGCGCTTGATGGCAAAACGAGGGCCGGCAATACTCACATGTTTTACACCGAGGAGGGGGATACCGTCGAGCAATTCAAAGTCGACTTTGTCCAGGCTGATTTGTAGTACATCGGGCACGACACGGGTGCGTATATGATGGCGTTCACAGATGTTGAGCACGCTCATGATACGGCGATGGTACTGCCAGGGAAGAGTGACGATGACTTCATCGACCTCGTTTTCTACAAGAATTTGACCGAGATTATCGATGGGGCCCAGGGCATTGTAAGGGCCCAAGTCTCGCTGGCCTCGCTCGGGATTGTCATCGAGGAAACCGATGACCTGATAGCCGAGATTGGGTTTGGCCAATAAGACACGCATGATCGTGCGGCTGACCTCGCCGGCGCCGACAAGGAGGACCCGCCGTAAGCCCAGGCCACGACGGCGTAACCAGCGCAAGATCTGGCGGTATATGATGCGACTGATGGCCGTGAGGAGTAAGATCAATGCACCAGCAATCCCGTACACCAGGCGGGAGTGGAAGGGGGGCTGGAACATGTAATTGCCGACCATCACGACAATGGTGACGGTGGCGGTGGCATTGAGGAGGCGGTAGAATTCGGTAAGAAAACTCACCCCACGAGGAAGATTGTAAACCCCCTGCACATAAAAGGCGATGAGGATGAGGCCCGCCGTGAGCAAGGAAATTCTGAAATAGAAATCGAAATCCGTGTAGGATGCAGGATCGACGACGCGGTACCACTGCCAACGATAGCGAATGGTCCAGGCAGCGTAAAAGGCCAATACGACCAGAGGAATATCGAGGAGGGCTATGAGAAGGCGATGATGGCGGATCAGGCGGTTAGTCATCGCTGGTGCTCTGCAGGAGTTGCTGATAGAGTTGCGCTGTCGCCGCAGCCGTGTGTTCCCAGCGGAATGGAGCTGTCTGCTTGAGACCGGCTGTGCGCATGGTTTGTTGGCGTTCGGGAGAAGCGAGGATGTCGCGCATGGCGGTGGCAAGCATATCGGGCTGCTGGGGATCGATGAGGAGGGCAGCGTCGCCGGCCACTTCGGGCAGACTGCTGCACTGGGAGGTGATGGCGGGTGTGCCGCAGGCCATGGCCTCGGCCAAAGGTAAGCCGAATCCCTCGTAAAGAGAGGGGTAGACAAAGAGGGTGGCACTGTTGTACAGCCAGGGTAAGGCTTCGAGGGGGACGAAGCCGAGGAAATGTACGTGTTCTGAGAGGCCCAGAGCCTGCACACGGGCGAAAATGGTTTCGTAGTACCAGCCGCGACCGCCGCCGATGAGCAGAGGAAGAGGTTGGGAGGTCATGGTGCGGTAGCGGGCATAGGCCTCGAGGAGGGTGAGGTGATTTTTACGTGGTTCGAGGGTGCCGACGGTAAGAATGAAACGCTCGGGCCAGCCTGCTTTTTGACGGTAGGCGCTCACTTCTGCCGGCGGTAAGGGGCGATAAATGCTATCGACGCCGTTATAGATGACCGAAATTTTATCTGCAGGAATGTGAAAGTAATGCTGGATGTCGGCGGCGGTGGCCCGGGATACGGCGATAACGCGCCGGGCTCGCCGGCAACTGAGGGCCGTGATGCGGCTGAGATAGAAGCGATTGCCCGGTCGAAATGCCTGAGGATAGCGCATAAAGCTGAGATCGTGCACGGTTACAACGCTGGGGATATGGCTGAGCACAGGGAGAGCATTGGCTAATCCATGCAGCAAGCTGATTCCCCAGCGCCTGGCCAGGCCGGGCAGCATACTTTGTTCCCAAACAATACGCTGCAAGGGGTGTCGTACACCGAGGATGGGATAGTGCAAATGCAAGGAGGAAGGCGGTGCATAGGCGCGGTCTCCCACAAACGCATGCAATTCCCCCACCTTTGCCGAGGTGGCAAGATGGTGGAGGAGTTGATGGCTATAGGTATGTAGGCCCGCGCTGCGATAGCTGGAAGCTGTGGATAGGAGGGTCGCAATCAGCCCCAGGCGCGGTGTTTTGCTGCGAATTCTGTCGGCGCTCACCCGTCCATTATATGCCAAGTGAATCCTGATCAGCCAATTACTTCGGGGCGTCTAGACCAAGAGTTGTCAGGTTTCTGCTGCTATTTGCTTGGCAAATTTGTTTTATGGCGGCGATGCCTGGGGAAAGTAGCGTGGCCAGAAATCTGACAGCACTCCTTGTGAGTTGGCGTCCCTTTGTATCGGTTTTAGGCATCGCTTCCCTAGCTGGCGGTATTTTTTGCAGAGTCGAGATGCGGTAAAATTTTGCTGAGTAAGCGTTCTTTGGGCATAAAGCCAATAATCCGTTCGACCGGTTTTCCATCTTTGAAAAGGATCAAAGTGGGAATGCTCATTACGCCGTAAGCCATGGCTGTTTGCGGGTTATGATCGACATCAAGTTTGGCTATCTGAATTTTCCCCTCATATTCGTTAGCAATTTGTTCCAAAACAGGGGCGATCATACGGCAAGGTGCACACCAGACTGCCCAAAAATCGGTCAATACAGGCACATCACTTTGTAATACTTTTTCTGAAAAGTCTTGATCTGTAACTTTGAATGGCTTAGCCATGGAAAACTCCTTGTAAGTGCTTTGAAGGTTTAGGTGCTG
>JAADFV010000138.1 GCA_013152695.1 Chloroflexota bacterium
GCGGTAGATAAATCGCTAGATTCTTCACTAGAATTGGCACCACGATGGGCCTTTTCGTCTTGATATTCGCATCCTTTTGATGTTTGTTAACCTTAAAAAGCCGTTCAGAATGACAGTTTTAGGGAGTATTTGTGAGGAAATAACATTACTTATCCCTCACAACCTACGTGTTTGTACTTAGTTGCCCGATTCAGCAAAGGTGGAGGTATTTGCAGGTTCCGTCACGACGGTGATCTGGCCCTGGTGTACATGAAGACGATTAGCCTTGCGTAAAAATGGGGAATCGAAATGTCCCCAGTCGGTGGTGGTAATCACAGCCTGAGGCGTCGTTTTGAGCAAATCCACCAACATGGCCCGGCGATTGGCATCCAGCTCGGACATCACATCATCAAGTAAAAGCAGGGGCGAAACCCCGCTGACCGCGGTCATGATTGTTACTTCTGCCAATTTACTGGCCAAGGCTGCTGTTCGCTGCTGACCGCGCGAGCCATAGGCACGCAAGTTTCGTTCACCCAGGTAGAAGCCGATATCGTCGCGATGGGGGCCTAACAGAGTCATGCCGGCGGCTAGATCACGCCCTATGCTGGCTTGCAAATGGGCAAGAAAAGATGCCCGCACCTGCTCGGGGGCGAGCGTTTCGTAATACACCCCCACTTCGCGCAAGTACTGTGTGGTCGGGTAGGAAGGAGACTTTTTTGCAGGGAGATGGCCGGGATCAAAACTGGGGAGATAGCGTATCTGCAAACGCTCATAGCCGCCGCTCAAATCCAGATGCCGTAAACTCGCAACATCTTGAATCTGATTGATCAACCACTGCCGCCTGGCCACAACCAGACTTCCCGTCTCGGCCAGCTTATCATTCCAAAAGCGTAACTGTTCCGAAGCCTGCGTACCCCGTTCACCCAGTTGGCGTAAAAGCGCGTTTCGCTGACTCAACGCTTTGTTGTATTCGCTCAAAGCCCGGCAATAGGTTGGTTCCATCTGGCAGAGGGCAATATCCAGGTAGCGCCGGCGGCCGCCAGGAGAGCCCGCCACCAAATCGACATCTTCAGGACGGAACAAGACCACCAGCAACAACCCCACCAAATCAATGGCACGCTTATTTACCCCGTTGATACGGACTCGCTTACGGAAACGGCCGTTCGCTTGCCCCGGCATCAAGGTGATATCCAACTGTTCCTCCCGCCCACCCTTTCTGACCTCAGCGGCCAGGCGCATATAGGGATAAGGCTCTGTACGAACCAACCAATTCACCAATTCGGCATCATTGCTTGCCCGCGGAGAACGACTGGTGGCAAGGTAGACGATAGCTTCGAGTAGATTGGACTTACCCTGCGCGTTCTCCCCCTGGACAATCGTCAATCCTGCCGGCAATGTAAGCTCGAGACGGCTGTAATTACGGTAATTGGAAAGTGATAGACGCAATAAGTGCATTGGCTTGGACGAAAAAGCAGGGCAGAAGGACAAACCTTCTACCATTATAGCATAGCCCTTGGCCCAAAAAGGAGCCTTGTATGTTTTCTTACGAGCGGGGAGAAGCTGTCGCCACTTTTATGCCAGTCGCATCGATACGTCCGAGAAGCTCCCTCACGGTGCAGCCCAAGCGAGGATGACGCCAGTCAGGGGCGATGTCGGCCAAGGGAACCAGCACAAAGGAACGTTCGATCAATCTGGCATGGGGAATCGTAAGGTTGTAGCTGGTCAAAGTGAGATCATCATAAAAAAGGATGTCGAGATCGATTAAGCGAGGGCCATAACGAACGATGTGCTTTCTTCCCATCGTAATTTCAATATCATTGAGAAAACGGAGGAGGGCAAAGGGCGCCAGAGTCGTAACGCCCATGATTACCTGATTGAGAAAACTGGGCTGATCGACAATACCCCATGGTTCCGTTTCATAAACGGGAGATTCTCGTTGTATTTGAACCTTTTCTGAGATAAGACGGATAGCTTGTTGCAGATTTTCTTGCTTATTGCCCAGGTTGGTACCCAGGGCAATGATGGTGGTTGAGGACATATCGATAGGTGTAATTGAAAGAGAGTTGCTATTTTATCAATCCAATAATGAAAACATTCGGCCATCTACAACGGCGCCAGTGCTTAACCTTGTAGCGAGATAATCAACGTCCAAATCAACAGACAGGCAAAGATCATGCTCAATAGACCCCAAAGAAAAGCTTTGCGTCGCATTTGTCTTCCCTGCTTGGCCTCTGCTTGGGCTTTTTTCAAGCGGTCCTTGTTTTCTTTCTGGATCGTACTGACTTTTGCAATTTTACTTGTGGCAGTTTTCCAGGTCGATCGGGCTGTAATAAAAAGGAATACTGTGACCGCACTGAGTATTGCTGCTAAAAATGCACTAATTTCAGCCATAGGATCAAAATCGGAGAAGAAAACGACGAGTCGAAACTCAGAGCCTGTCAGTCGGTAGAGTGGTGTTTGAATGGCATAGCATATCTTACGGCAGAGTGGAAAAAACCACCAATTGTCGAAGTTTGACACACGAGAAAGAGAATTCTATACTTGGGCGGTGAGATCATTTCACAGTTAAGCCCTCGTAGCTCAATGGTTAGAGCAACGGTCTTCGGAACCGTAGGTTGGGGGTTCGAATCCCTCCGAGGGTGCCACGAAGAAAGAAGCTGCGGAATACCCCGTTATTCCGTGGCTTTTATATTTAGCAATGATCCATTCCTTTTTACCAGGGGACAACGATGATTACGATTATAGGTCTGGGGCCAGGTGACCCCGACTTGATTACTCGCCGTACATGGCGCCTCCTCGAAAATTCTGATACCGTTTTCGTACGGACGAGCCAGCATCCCGCAGTAGCGGCAGTAGCCCAAATTACGCATGTGCAAAGCTATGACAGCTTTTATGAACGATATGAGGATTTTGCTGCCGTCTACGCCGCCATTGCCGCCGATGTTGTCGAGCACGGCCGTCTTCAAGATGTAATTTACGCTGTTCCCGGAGACCCCACGGTGGCCGAAGCAACGACGCGGCAGATTCGTGCTCTAGCCCAGGCAGAAGGCATCGAAGTAGAAATACAACCGGGCCTCAGTTTTCTGGAACCTACATTTGCCGCCCTGGAACAAGACCCCATCGCCGGCATCCAAATCATCGATGCTACCACCCTGGCGCAGATGTATCATCCCGTAGGCGCGACCGAACAAGGTGTGATTGCCGTGCAGCTCTACAGCCGCCTCCTTGCCAGTGACGTAAAACTCACCCTCATGAACGCCTATCCCGCTGATCACCCCGTCACACTGATCTCGGGCGCCGGTACCGGGCAGATGGCCTTACGGCAAATCCCCCTGTATGCCTTAGATCGACAAGATATATTCGATGATCTCACCACCTTGTGGGTACCGCCGCTCCCCTACGCTGCCAGCTACGACGCTCTCCAGGAAATCATCGCCCACCTGCGTGCCCCCGAAGGCTGCCCCTGGGATCGAAAACAAACCCACGAAAGCTTGCGCCCTTACCTCCTGGAGGAAACTTACGAGGTACTGGAGGCTCTGGATGAGGGTGATCGCGAGGCTTTGGCGGAAGAATTAGGTGATTTGTTGATTCAGGTCGCCCTTCACGTGCAAATTGCCACGGAAGAGAACGAATTTCAACTCAAGGATGTCATCTCCCATGTGGTAGAAAAGCTCATTCGTCGCCACCCTCATGTGTTCGCCGATGTAAAAGTCCAGGATGATGCTGAGGTGATTCGTAATTGGGAGGCGATCAAACAGGCGGAGCGCAAACAGGCCCAGGCCGAACACCAGTCCTCTGCCAAGAAACATCTTCTAGATGGTATGCCGGTGGCCTTACCGGCCCTGGCCTTGGCCCAAGGCTATATCTCTCGCCTCAGTCGTGTGGGCTATCCCCTGCCCTCCGAGTCTCTCCAACAACCCGAGCAGCTTGCTGACGCCCTCTTACAGCTCGTAGCCATTGCCCATGTTTCAGGCCTGGATGCCGAATCGAGCCTGCGTTCGGCCTGTTTGCGTCTCCGAGAGCTCTACGAGCGGCTGGAAGCGCAACTGCACCGGGAAGGAAAAGAGATCACCGACCTTCCTCCCGAGAAACAACAAGCCTTATGGCAGGATATCCTGGCAGCGCCATCCCCCCAGAGCGAATAAGACGTCAAGATCCAGTTAAAAGCCAAATAACTTGTTTTGAGCATTGCAATGCCCCTTCAATGGCATTATAATAGACTCGAAGACCTCTATGTCTTCCCACAACTGCTCGTGGTGAAGCAATGATATGGCACAGTATAAGCCCCCCACCATCCAAGAATTGATGGCAAAACTGACCTATTTGGGGCCAGACGAGCGCATCTTAGTTCGCCGCGCCTACGATGTTGCCGAGCAGTTCCATCGTGGTCAAAAACGAAGCTCTGGGGAAGATTATATTTCTCACCCCCTGGCCGTGGCCGATATCCTCGCTGACTTACACAGCGATGCCGAAACTTTGGCCGCGGGCTTACTGCATGATGTCATCGAAGATTGTGACTATACGCCGGAACAATTAGAGGAGCAATTTGGGCCGGTGATCGCGCGTATGGTCTTAGGGGTAACCAAACTCTCGAAACAAACACGGGCAGAACTAGAGCCGACCGATAATCATGGCCGCTTCGAAATGCAATCGGGCGGAAACGGTAAGGTGCGAACGATTGCGCCCTCCCGGCAAAGTGAGTGGGCCGAAAATATGCGCCAGCTCTTCATGAGTTCGGTAGAGCACCCCCTGATTTTGGTGATCAAGCTGGCAGACAGGCTGCACAACATGCGCACTCTGGATGGCCACCAAAGTGAGGAAAAGCGGAGGCGCATCGCCCAGGAAACGATGGACATCTTTGCACCGGTGGCCAATCGCCTGGGCATGTGGCAGATTAAGTGGGAATTAGAGGATCTGGCCTTTCGTTATTTGCAACCTGACACCTATCAACAACTGAAGGAGCAAATCAACCAAAGGCGGAGGGCACGGGAGCGGTTTGTCAGGCAGGTTGTCAAGCAAATTGAGGAAGATTTAGCCAAGGCAAGAATCAAAGGGGAGGTGTCGGGACGTCCAAAACATATTTACTCGATCTGGCGCAAAATGCAGCGAAAGGGTATTCCCTTTGAAAAAGTGTACGATATCCATGGTTTTCGCGTCATTGTCGAGTCGGTAGCCGATTGCTATACGGTCTTGGGACTGGTTCATCATCGCTGGAAGCCCATTCCCGGCGAATTCGATGATTATATTGCCCGGCCCAAAGAGAATGGCTATCAATCCCTGCACACCGCCGTGGTAGGGCCTCGAGGAGTACACATGGAGGTGCAAATACGCACCCACGAGATGCACCGACTGGCCGAGCAGGGGGTAGCAGCCCATTGGCAATACAAGGAGGGAGGGCAGAGCTATAATAGCGAGTTTGCCAATAAAGTGGCCTGGCTTCGAGCCTTGATCAATTATGAAGATGAGTCATCCAGTGCCACCGAGCTAATGGAAGATATGCAGGAAGACCTCTTTAGTGACAGGGTATACGTTTTTACCCCGGCCGGCGATCTTCTCAGCCTTCCTGCAGGCTCAACCCCTATTGATTTTGCTTATTACATCCACACAGAGGTGGGACATCGCTGCCGCGGCGCCCGTGTCAACGGCAAACTCGTACGCCTTGATTATCAGCTCAAGAATCGCGATCAGGTAGAGATCATCACCGCCAAACATGGTGGCCCCAGCCGGGATTGGCTAAACAGGAATCTCGGCTTCGTCAAAACCAGGCGTGCTCGCGGCAAGATCAAGGCCTGGTTTCGGCGACAAGACCGCGATCTTAACATCAGTGCCGGACGCCAGGCCCTGGATCGGCTCCTGAAACAACTCAATTTACGCTCGGTTAGTTTCGAAGAAGCGGCCAAAGCCTTCAAAGACGAGTACCCCACTCTGGACGATCTTCTGGCGGCCATCGGTTATGGAGACATCTCTGTTGAACGTATTGCCGGAAAGCTTCTTACCATGCAGAAACTGTCGGAAGAAGCCGACCAAGACGATCAGCTGGATTTACCGGAAATAGCAACGCCGCCCCCGGCCGCCAGTGGAACCGAAGTCCGGGTATTGGGCGTGGATGGCCTGCTGACAAAATTGGCGCAATGTTGCCATCCCGTACCGGGTGAGCCCATTATCGGCTATGTCACACGCGGTCATGGTGTGACCGTTCACCGTGCCGATTGCCCCAATGTAATCAATCGGGATGAACCTGAACGCCTGATCCATGTCGAGTGGGGAAGTGAGGTGCCAACACATCCCGTACCTCTGGTGATCGAGGCCTGGAATCGGGCTGGTTTATTGCGGGATATTGCCGGAGTGGTGGCCTCAGAAGGCATCAATATCACTTCTACCAGCACCAAAACCACGACTACAAGCGCCACCGCCCGTATCCACATCACCTTAAACGTGAAGGACGCCCATCAACTGGCTCGCGTATGATCACCCGCATCGAACGAATTCCCAGCGTGCTCTCTGTGGTGCGTACACGCTCGTAGCAAGCAACACTTGCGAAGTTGCCCTCTATCACAAGCAGTGGAGGACGCCGCCGCAAGGGTTGCTTGCTTTTCGATGACATCTTACTGTGATCAAGACTTCATGCGCGCCCCTTTGTCTTCATACGTGAAAATCCAACCGGCAAGATCACCGATACCAATC